>JACCYS010000333.1 GCA_013696365.1 Nocardioidaceae bacterium | reverse complement strand
AGCAGCGTGGTGTCGAACATGCCTGGGTCGTCGGAGTTCAGCGTGACTGTCACACCAGCATCGACCAGCCGCTGCCACGGATGCTCAGCCAAGCTCGACACTGCCCTGGTGCACACGTTGGACGTCGGGCAGATCTCCAAAGCGATCCCGCGCTCGGCGAGCTCGGTCATCAGCTCCGGGTCACCGGCGGCGGTGATCCCATGCCCGATGCGGTCGGCGCCGAGCAGATGCACGGCGTCCCGGATCGTCTGCGGACCAGTAGTCTCCCCGGCGTGCGGGACGCTGGCCAGCCCGAGCGCCCGGGCACGGGCGAACACCTCAGCAAACTGCGGCCGCGGCACCCCGATCTCTGGGCCACCCAGACCGAACCCGACGCTGCCCTGCGGTGCCCATCGCTCGACCCAGTTGATCGTCCGCTCCCCCGAGGGCAACCCACGCTCGCCGGGGATGTCGAACACCCAGCCGACTTCAAGATCGAAACGATCCCGCGCGGCCGTACGGGCCCGCACCAGCGCCTCGACCACTGCGTCGGGCTCGATCCCCATCAGCAGATGGCTATCCGGGGTGACGGTCAGCTCGACGTAGCGGACGTTCTGGCGGGCGATGTCGGCAAGCACGCCGACTGCCAACGCCTCCACGTCCGCGGCAGTGCGTACCAGCGAGTTCACCGCGATATAGACCTCGATGAAGTGCGCAAAGTCGGTGAACCGGTAGAAGTCCGCCAACGACGCCGCTTCGGTGGGCACCCCGCCATCAGGGTGCCGGCGCGCCAACTCCAGCACCGTCGGCGCAGACGCCGAGCCCACCAGGTGCACGTGCAACTCGGCCTTGGGCAAGCCGGCGATGAAGGACTCCACGGCGCTGCAGTCAACCAAAGCCGCCCACCGGCAGTTGCCCGGGGCCAGCCAGCACTCCCCTGCACACGTCCCCGGTACCGACAGCACCCGGCGTGCCCCCTCAGTGATATCTCAGATATGAGATAGCGTCTATGTCATGAGCGAGGCCTATCTGAGCCGTATCGGTTTCCTGATCCGCGACGCGCGCAAGCACCGCGGCTGGACCCAGACCCAGCTCGCCGACGTGCTCGGCACCAGCCAGTCGGCGGTGAACCGCATCGAGCGCGGCCACCAGAATCTCAGCCTGGAGATGCTGGCCCGCATCGGTGAGGCGCTGGACTCCGAGATCGTCTCGCTCGGCTCGTCCGGTCCGTTGCATTTGCGCGTTGTCGGCGGCACCCGGCTATCGGGCGCCATTGACGTCAAGACCTCCAAAAACGCCGGGGTCGCCCTGCTGTGCGGCTCCCTGCTGAACCGCGGACGCACCGTGCTGCGCAAGGTGGCCCGGATCGAGGAGGTCAACCGGCTGCTCGAGGTGCTCGAGTCGATGGGCGTGCGCACCCGTTGGCTGAACGATGAGAACGATCTCGAGATCACCCCGCCGGCCCAGCTGAGCATGGACGAGATCGACGCCGAGGCGGCGCGCCGCACCCGCAGCATCATCATGTTCCTCGGCCCACTGATGCACCTGATGGACACCTTCAAGCTGCCGTACGCCGGTGGCTGCGACCTCGGCACCCGCACCGTCGAGCCGCACATGACCGCATTGCGGCAGTTCGGTCTCGAGGTCAAGGCCACCGAGGGTGATTATCACGCCAGCGTGGACCGCGCGGTCTCCGTCAATCGCCCGATCGTGCTGACCGAGCGCGGTGACACCGTGACCGAGAATGCGTTACTGGCGGCTGCCCGATACGACGGAGTCACCACCATCCGCAATGCCAGCCCCAACTACATGGTGCAAGACCTGTGCTTCTTTCTGGTCGAGCTGGGTGTACGCATCGACGGCATCGGCACCACCACACTGTGTGTGCACGGCTGCACCGACATCAACACCGACGTCACCTACGCGCCCAGCCCCGACCCGATTGAGGCGATGAGCCTGGTCGCTGCCGCGGTCGTGACCGACTCCGAGATCACGGTGCGCCGGGTGCCGATCGAGTTCATGGAGATCGAGCTGGCGCTGTTGGAGGAGATGGGCCTCAAGTATGACCGCAGTGACGAGTACCTGGCTGAGAACGGACACACCCGTCTCGTCGACGTCACCACCCACCACTCGACGCTGCACTCCCCCATCGACAAGATTCACCCGATGCCGTTCCCCGGCCTCAATATCGACAACCTTCCTTTCTTCGCGGTCATCGCCGCGCAGGCAACCGGCTCCACGATGTTGCACGACTGGGTCTACGAGAACCGCGCGCTCTATCTGACCGAGCTCAACAAGCTGGGTGGCCATGTGCAGCTGCTCGACCCGCACCGCGTCCTGATCGAGGGGCCTACCCGCTGGCGCGCCGCCGAGGTGATCTGTCCGCCGGCACTGCGACCTGCCGTGGTGATCCTGCTGGCCATGCTCGCTGCGAAAGGCACCTCGGTACTGCGCAGCGTCTACGTCATCAACCGTGGGTACGAGGATCTGGCCGAGCGGCTGAACGCCCTCGGCGCACAGATCGAAACCTTCCGCGACATCTAGCCCCTGCGTCGGTCATGAGCGTCCGTCACTTCGAGACCCACAGCACCGACCCGTACGAGCGGGGTCGCGAGCTTGGTGCGGGCTGCGCCGCCGGCATCGCCAGGTGTTGGGACCGCTATCGCGAGTTGTGGGCCGCCTACGCTGTGACACCCGCCGAGGTGAGATCCGTGGGCGAGGCGGTGCTGCAACCGATAGCGGAGTTCAGCTCCGCACTGCGTGCCGAGATCGCCGG
>JACCYS010000326.1 GCA_013696365.1 Nocardioidaceae bacterium | reverse complement strand
GGCGGCAGTGGGGGTGCATCGGGCGGTGCGGCTGCGTGATCCGCCATGCTGTCCGCATGGGCAAGCAAGAGGATTTCGTGCTGCGGTCGATCGAGGAGCGGGACGTACGGTTCGTCCGGCTGTGGTTCACCGACGTGCAAGGGTTTCTCAAGTCGGTGGCGGTGGCACCGGCCGAGCTCGACAACGCCTTCGACGAGGGCATCGGCTTCGACGGGTCGGCGATCGAGGGTTTCGCCCGCGTCTACGAGGCGGACATGCTGGCCAAGCCAGACCCGACCACCTTCCAGGTGTTGCCCTGGCGCGGTGAGGGGCCCGCGACGGCCCGGATGTTCTGCGACATCTTGCTGCCCGACGGGGGCGCGTCCTACGCCGACCCACGGCACGTGCTCAAGCGGTCGATGGCCAAGGCGGCCGATCTGGGGTTCACCTTCTATACCCACCCCGAGATCGAGTTCTTCCTGCTCAAGGAGCAGCCCGGGGCCGGCCGGGTGCCGGTGCCGGCCGACGAGTCGGGCTACTTCGACCACACCGCGCAGGGGCTCGGTCACGACTTCCGCCGCGAGACCATCACCATGCTGGAGTCGATGGGCATCTCGGTGGAGTTCAGCCATCACGAGGCCGCCCCGGGTCAGCAGGAGATCGACCTGCGCTACGCCGACGCGCTCTCGACCGCGGACAACATCATGACGTTCCGGCTGGTCGTGCGAGAGGTGGCGCTCAGCCAAGGGGTGTACGCCTCGTTCATGCCCAAGCCGTTCACCCAGCATGCCGGCTCGGGTATGCACACCCACCTGTCGCTGTTCGAAGGTGACCGCAACGCCTTCTATCAGGCCGGGGCGGAGTATCAGCTGTCCGACATCGGCAGGTCGTTCATCGCCGGCCTGCTGCACCACGCCGCCGAGGTCACCGCGGTGACCAACCAGTGGGTCAACTCCTACAAGCGGCTGCTGGGTGGCGGCGAGGCGCCCTCATACGTCTGCTGGGGGCACAACAACCGCTCGGCGCTCGTGCGGGTGCCGCGCTACAAGCCGGACAAGGGGCAGTCGACCCGGGTCGAGGTGCGCTCGATCGACGCCGCCTGCAATCCGTACCTGTCGTATGCGCTGCTGCTGGCGGCCGGTCTGAAGGGGATCGAGGAGGGTTATGAGTTGCTGGCCGAGGCTGAGGACGATGTCTGGTCGCTGACCGACGGTGAGCGGCACGCGCTGGGGATCGAGCCGCTGCCGCACAACCTCGACCAGGCGATCAAGGTGATGGAGTCCAGCGAGCTGGTCGCACAGACCCTCGGTGAGCATGTGTTCGACTTCTTCTTGCGTAACAAGCGGGCCGAGTGGCAGGCCTACCGCCGCCAGGTCACCCAGTTTGAGCTGGACTCGATGCTGCCGGTGCTGTGACCACCAGCCGCATGGCTGCAGTCGATGGCCCGCCGCCCGGCGGCTAATGTCTCGGCGTGAGTGTCCCGCGTCCGGTCCTGGTGGTGCAGCACGAGGATGAGTGTCCCCCTGCCTGGTTCGGCGACTGGCTGGCCGAGGCGGGCGTGCTGCTGGACGTGCGTCGCGCGTACGACGGGGACCCGCTGCCCGACCACCTGGACGACTTTGCGGGCCTGTTGGTGCTGGGTGGGGCGATGGGCGCCAACGACGACACCGAGTGCCCCTGGCTGGGTCCCACCAAGTCGCTGCTGCGCGTCGCCCTGGCTGCTGAGGTGCCGACGCTGGGGATCTGCCTGGGGCACCAGCTGCTGGCCGTCGCAGCCGGTGGTCGTATCGACAGGCATGGTGCAGGTTTTCAGTGCGGGCTGTTGCCCATTGGCTGGACGACTGAGGCGGCCGGCGACCCACTCTTCGGTGCGTTGGTGCGCGCCGGTGGCTACCAGGATCCGGTCGCGGTGCAGTGGAACGTCGATGTGGTCACCGCCCTCCCAGCGGGCGCGGTCCCGCTGGCACATACCGCCGGCGGCGCCGTGCAGGCGATGCGGGTCGGCGTCACCGCATGGGGCATCCAGTCACACCCCGAGGCGGGCAGGGCCATTGTCGGCGCCTGGATCGACAACGCGGGCACCGCTGCTGGTGCTGCGGAGTGGCGGCTGCTGTCCGACCTGGAGCCTGCCAACGCTCGGCTGCAGCTGGCCTGGCGGCCGCTGGCCGAGGGGTTCGCTGGGCAGTGCTCGGCTGCGCGATGACCAGCGCAGGCACATCGGGCACTGACCAGCCGGTGATCAGCGCCGGCCGATTGGCCCGCATCGGCGTGCAGAGCCCCGCGGCCAGCGACCACCTGCGCACGCTCGACCTGCACGGGGATGATTTGGATCGGGTGCTGGCTCAGATCGCAGCAGCCGCCGACCCGGATGCCGCACTGCTTGGGTTGGCCGGCTTGGTTGCCGCTGCAGACCGCCGGCGCATACCGGTGCGCAGCGCCCTGACTGAGGATGCCGGTCTGCTGTGCCGGCTCGCCGCGGTGTGCGGCTCCAGCCTGGCGCTCGGGGACCACCTGGCCGCCCACCCAGATCAATGGCAGGACCTGTGCACCGGTGCCAGCCCCCCGCAGGTGCTGACGGCTGACCCGCAGGCTGCCGAGGACCCCGACGCCCTACGGGTCGCCTACCGGCGGCGGCTGCTGGGCATCGCGGCTGCCGACCTGACCGGAGTCAGTACCGTGGACGAGGTCGCGGCCGCGCTGTCCGACCTGGCCGACGCCACCTTGGAGGTCGCGCTCCGGCAGGCAGCCAGTCGGCTGCCTGAGCAGGCGAACCGCTGCCGGCTCGCGGTGGTTGCACTCGGCAAGTGCGGTGGTGGCGAGCTGAACTACGTGAGCGACGTGGACGTGGTGTTCGTGCACGAGCCCGCGGCCGACAGCAGTGACGAGGCGGCTGCGCGGGCAGCCTCACGGCTCGCGGCGGAGCTGATGCGGATCTGCACCGATCACACCGCTGCGGGCACCATCTGGCCGGTGGATGCCGGATTGCGGCCGGAGGGCAGGTCGGGCCCACTCAGCCGCACCCTCGCCGGACATCTCGGCTACTACGAACGGTGGGCCGACAGCTGGGAGTTCCAGGCGCTCCTCAAAGCCCGGCCGGCCGCCGGCGACGCCGATCTCGGGCGGTCCTACGCCGAGGCGGTGGCCGTGCTGGTGTGGCGGGCGGGGGAGCGCCCTGGCTTCGTTCCCGAGGTGCAGGCGATGCGGCGCAAGGTGGTCGAGCACATCCCCTCCGGTGAGGCTGGTCGGGCGCTCAAGCTCGGCCCCGGCGGGCTGCGTGACGTGGAGTTCGCCGTGCAGCTGCTGCAGCTCGTGCATGGCCGCAGCGACGAAAGGCTGCGGGTGGCCAGCACCCTCGTCGCTCTCGATGCATTGACCGCTGGCGGTTACGTCGGTCGTGACGATGGAGCCGCGCTGGCGCAGGCGTACCGCTTCTTGCGCACGATGGAGCACCGGTTGCAGCTGTGGCAGCTGCGACGCACCCACGTGCTGCCAGACGACGACGAGACCGTCCGTCGGCTGGGACGCGCGATGGGCCATCGCACCAAACCGCTGATGGGGCTGCGAAGTCAGTGGCAGGAATGCATCCGCGAGGTCCGCCGGCTGCACGAGAAACTGTTCTATCGCCCGCTGCTGGAGGCGGTCGCCGCGCTGCCCGCCGGCGAGCTGCGGTTGAGCACCAAGGCCGCGCTGCAGCGGTTGACCGCCTTGGGGTACGAGGACCCGCGAGGTGCCCTCATTCATCTCGAGGCGCTGACCAGTGGGCTCAGGCGCAGGGCGGCAATCCAGCGCCAGCTGCTGCCGGCGATGCTCGGCTGGTTCGCCGATGGTCCCGACCCCGATGCTGCGCTGCTGGCGTTTCGTCGGGTCTCCGAGCGGCTCGGCGGGACCTACTGGTATTTGCAGCGGCTGCGGGACGAGGGTGAGGCCGCCGAGCACCTCGCCCGGGTGCTGAACGGCAGTCGGCTGGCGACCGATCTGTTGTTGGGCACACCGGAAGCAGTTGCCCTGCTCGGCGACAGCGACGGATTGCGCCCCCGGGCGCCATCGGTGCTGGCCACCGAGATGGCGGCAGCCGCCAAGCGACACACCGATCCGGCGGCTGCTATCGAGGCGGTGCGCACGATGCGGCACCGTGAGCTGTGCCGCATCGCCTTGGCGGAGGTGCTGGGCCAACTGGCCGGCGACGAGGTGGGGGAGGCTCTCACCCAGGTGACCATCGCGACGATCACGGGGGCGCTGACCGCCGCCTCGGCGGCCGTACAGGTCGAGCAGACTGCGCCGGACGAACCGCTACCCGTTCGGCTGGCGGTGGTCTCGATGGGCCGGCTCGGTGGTCACGAGTTGGGCTTCGCCAGCGATGCCGACGTGATGTTTGTCTACGTCCCGATGGCGGGCACCGCCGAGCGTGCTGCCGGGGCGGCAGCACATGCCGTGGCGCAACAGATGCGCAGCATGTTGGCAAGGCCTGGCGGCGCTCCACCGCTCGAGCTGGACGCCGGACTTCGTCCCGAGGGCCGGCAGGGGCCGTTGGTGCGCAGCCTTGCCTCGTACGCCGCCTACTACGACCGCTGGTCCCAGCCGTGGGAGGCGCAGGCGTTGCTGCGAGCCGAAGCGGTCATCGGTGACCCGGAGGTGAGTGCACGATTCACTGCGCTGATCGACCCGTTGCGCTGGCCGGCCGACGGGCTGGACGAGCGGGCGGTCACCGAGGTGCGCCGGATCAAGTCACGAGTAGAGGCGGAGCGGCTGCCTCGAGGTGCCGATCCGGCCGCTCAGCTGAAACTCGGTCCCGGCGGGTTGGCGGATGTGGAGTGGACCGCCCAACTGCTGCAGATGCGTCATGCCGGTGCGGTCCCGGGACTGCGGACGACTCGGACGGTGCCTGCGCTGCTGGCTGCGGTCTCTGCGGGTTTGCTGGCCAGTGAGGATGCCGATGACCTGATAGATGCCTGGCGGCTGGCGCAACGGCTGCGCAATGCGGTGATGCAGGTGCGTGGCCGGCCGGCGGATTCGCTGCCGACGAATTTGCGTGACCGGGCGGGTGTCGCCTACCTACTGGGTTGGTCGCCGCTGGACAGCGAGCGCCTCAGTGATGAGTGGCGCCGTGCCGCCCGCCGGGCACGGGCAGTGGTCGAGCGAGTGTTCTGGTCCTGAGCGACACCTCAGACCGCGATGGCGGGGGAGTTCACCGCGGCACGCTCGGAGGTGGTCATGCCGCCCCAGACGCCGTACGGCTCCTTGACCCGCAAGGCGTGCTGCAGACATTGCTCGACCACAGGGCAGCGCTTGCAGTACATCTTGGCGGCGTTCTCCCGCGCGTAGCGTCGCGGGCCCCGCTCGGACTCCGGCGAAAAGAAGAGGGCGGGGTCGGACTCACGACACGCCCCCTCGCACTGCCAGTCGTACACGTCCAGCAGCGGCATGGGCAGTCGGGCGATGTTGGCCATGTCTTGTCCTCATCTTCTCTTCGAGTGAACCGATGCAGAACTTACGCAATACCTCTTCAGATGACAACCCCCTGAACGGGTCCTTCTTCCTCGGCCAATGCGGTGCGGTGGCGACTGTGGCGGTCGCGGTAGACAATCGGGGTATGCCTACTGCGGATCCAGCCGACGCCCGGGACGGCGACGGTTTGGGCTCGGCGACGGAGTCAGCGGGGATCTTGTGGGGCGTCGGAGCGGTGTCTCGCCGGCTGGGTGTGGCCACCGCGACGCTTCGTACATGGGATAGGCGTTACGGCCTGGGCCCGAGCGAGCGAACGAGCGGCGGCCATCGGCGCTACAGCGAGCGGGACGTTGCCACGGTGGCCCGGATGAACCAGTTCATCGCCGAGGGGGTGCCGTCGGCGCAGGCCGCACGGGTGGCTCGCGCCGGGCAGGTAGCGCCTGAGCCGGACCGCCCAGCTCCCGCAGAGGCAGCTGGGCGCGCGGTGCAGCTGACCGTCAACGCCATGATGCGTGCCACTCAAGACCTGGACGCCGCTACCTTGACCGCGATGGTCGGCCAAGTGCTCGACCACCGTGGGGTTCTCGACGGTTGGACGACGGTGATGGCACCGTTCTTGGTGACGGTGGGCCAGCAGTGGGAGATCGGGCAGCTGGGAATCGCCACCGAGCATCTGGCCAGCGAGTGCATCTCGACCGAGCTGCGGCAACGGGTGCGTCAGACCGGCGAGCATCGACCCGTCAACGCCCCTGTGGTGCTGGCCAGTGCTGCTGACGATCAGCACGCGCTGCCGCTGGCCGCGGTGGCTGCGGGGCTGGCCGAACGGCACATCAGCGCCCGGATGCTCGGTGCCCGCACCCCCGTGAGTGCGTTGACCGACGCGGTCGACCGCATCTGCCCGCGGGTGGTGTTCATCTGGTCCAGCCTGACCGCCACCGGGCTGGTGCCGAGCCTGGCTGGTGTCGAGGGCCTGGACCCCAAACTGGTGCTGCTGCTCGGCGGACCGGGTTGGCAGCCGACCGGCGACCCCACCGAGTCGGCGGCCTCCGTGGAGAGGGTGGCCAGCTTGGATGGCACCGTCAACCGGATCGCCGAGCTGGTTGCCTGAGCCAGCCAATCAGCGGGGCAGTCGGCCGATGGACAGCTGGCTCACCCCGAGGTAGTCGGTGCGGAACCCGGCTTCGCAGTAGGCCAGGTAGAAGTCCCACATCCGCCGGAACGTCTCGTCGAAGCCGTGCCCTGCGATGTCCGGCCAGGCGCTGTCGAAACGTTGGCGCCACTGCCGCAGGGTCTCGGCGTAGTGCCACC
>JACCYS010000318.1 GCA_013696365.1 Nocardioidaceae bacterium | reverse complement strand
GGTTGTAGACCAACGGCGTCCCGTCGATCCGGCTGGTGAACAGCCCCGCCGCCCGCGCGACCGCGACCGGTGCGGCGGAGTCCCACTCGTACTGTCCGCCGGCGTGCACGTAGGCATCGGTGACGTCGCGCACCACCGAGATCACCTTGGCGCCCGCCGAGCCCATCGGGACCAGGTCGGCATCGAGCCGTTCGGCCAGCTCGGCGACGAAGGCCGGTGGCCGGGTGCGGCTCACCGCGATCCGCGGCCGTTCGGTCGATGATGGCGGCACGGTCGGCGGTGCACCGGTGTCGAAGGTCGTGTCCAGACCGGGCTGCGCCACCGCCCCGGCGATCAGCTCGCCGTCGGCCCACAGCGCGACGTGCACGGCCCAGTCTTCGCGCGGCGGCTCGGAGAACTCCCGGGTGCCGTCCAGCGGGTCAACGATCCACACCCGTCGCGCGCTAAGTCGCACCGCGTCGTCTGTGCCCTCCTCAGACAGCACCGCATCGTCAGGGCGATGGAGGGCCAGCAACTCCATCAGCAACTCGTGGCTAGTGCTGTCGCCGGCGTCCTTCAGCTCACGCCCTGCAAGCCCCTCGGTGCGCACCCCGGTCAGTTGCGCGCCGGCGACGGTCGCGAGCCAAGAAGCAAGGGCATGGTCGTCGGCGGAGGTTGCCTCGGGCGGCTGTGGCAGTGAGTCGGTCATGGCCGTACGATTCCGCAGCGGGTTGCCCGCCCGGCCATCGGGGTGACCTCAACCAGCACGCCTTTCTGCTCCAGCGCTACCCAGGGTAAGTTTGTGACCACAGTGACTTCTGCCATCCGGCTTCGAGCGGGCATAGGTCGGCGTTAGCCTGGCACCGCACCGGCCCGCAACAGGGTCGTTGAGCACAGACAGCGACCGCGACCCGTGTGGGGGAACCTTGAGCACCGACACCATCCAGCTGCGCGACCAGGTGGGAGTGCTGCGTCGTCGCTGGCTGACGGTTGTGGTCACCCTCCTGCTGGCGATCGTGGCCGGGCTGCTGATCTCGTTCCTGTCCACGCCGCAGTATGAGGCAGACACCGAGGTGCTGCTCCCACCTGCGCAGGGCACCAACACCCTGACTGCTGAAGAGGTCGCCACCGAGGCACGGACCGTGATCCTGTTCGCCGACGACGTCATCGACGCGCTGGGGCTGGAGGAGTCCACTCAGGACCTGCTGGACACCGTCGTGGTCGAGCCCGATCCGAACGGCGCCGCCGTGCTGACGATCGCCGCGGTCCGTGACGACGCCGAGGAGTCCGCCGACATCGCGAACGCGATGGCTGCCGCCTACGTCGACTCCACCGACGTAGAGACTGCCGGTCGTATCGATGCTCTTGAAGAGCGTATCTCGGCGCTCGACCGGCAGATCAGGGCGCTGCAGATCGAGATCAACGACGCCGGCCTCGACCAGCCCCCGGTGAAGCTCGCCTCGGAACTACGCAACCTTCGGGCCGAGCGCGGTCTGCTGGTGGACGCACGCGCGATAGCTCTCCGTGAGTCGGGTTTGGATGCCGACCAGGCCGAAGTCGTCACCCCGGCTGTCACGCCCAGCTCGGCGTCGTCGCCGCAGCCGGTCCGGATCGTCGCGCTCGCAAGCGCCCTCGGTCTGCTGCTAGGCATCGGCTTGGCGTATCTGCGCGACTACTTCGACGACTCGGTGCGCGACGAGCAGCAGATCAGCGCCAGCTCACGTGGGCGTCCGGTGCTCGGCCAGATCCCCCGCTGGACTCGCTCCGAGTCTGGTGCGCGCCCGGTGACGGTCGCTTCGCCGTACTCGCCGGCCAGCGAGGCGTACCGCGAGTTGGGAGCCAACATCCGCTTCCTTCTCGGTGTTCGCCGCCAAGGGGACCGGACCCGCCGCGAACCTGGGCGGGTCGTCTTGGTCTCGTCCGCAGGCGCCGCCGAAGGCAAGACCGCGACCGCGGTCAACCTCGCGGTGGTGGCAGCAGCTGCCAACCTGCGCGTGGTGCTCGTTGACGCCAACCTCCGTCGGCCCCGGGTGCACGAGCTCTTCGACGTGCCAGTCGGCAAGGGCCTGGCTGACGTCCTCGACGGCGGCTGTTCGGTGCAGGACACCCTCGTGGACGTGCAGGCAGACAACCTGTTGCTCCTGCCGGCGGGCGAAACTGCGACCAACGCGGCAGGGTTGTTGACCTCCCCCCGGCTGGTCCGGTTGCTCACCGAGTTGCGCGGCGAGGCCGACCTCGTCGTCGTCGACAGCGCGGCGGTGCTGCCGGTCGCCGACGCGCTCGAGTTGGCCCGTGCGTGTGACCTGACCGTGCTCGTCGCCCGCAGCAAGATGTCTCGTGGCCGCGATCTCGGTGAGACGATCCAGCGCATCGACAGGGTCGGTGGGAGCACCGCTGGAGTGGTCCTCAACGCGATCGAGAGTGAGCGCGGCCGCACGCGCGATGATCGCCACTACGGTTCCTGACCTGTCGCCAGCACGAGGGGAGGTGTCGTGGCAGAGCCCACCGCACCGGTACGCGGGATTGAGCTGCCGACGGCACTGCAACGCGCCCGTAACTCCACGCCGACGTCAGTGCGGCATGCCCTACGAACAGGTGCACGCGCCTATGGCACAGCCACCGCATCACTGCGACCGACGCCTGACTTTTTGATCATCGGTGCGAAGAAGGCGGGCACCTCATCGCTGATGAACTGGCTGCTGAAGCACCCCGCTGTGCCACGAATGGTGCCCGCAGCGCAACGCGTCAAGAGCCCGCACTACTTCGACATCAACTACTGGCGGGGACAGCGCTGGTACGTCTCCCACTTCCCCAGCCGTTTCGCTCGACACCGCAAAGAGAAGCGGCTCGGCGCGCTGACCGTTGTCGGCGAGGCCAGCCCGTACTACATGTTCCACCCGGCGGTGCCGGGCCGCGTCGTTCGCGACCTCCCCGACGTTCGGGTGATCGTGCTGCTTCGTGACCCGGTCGCACGGGCGTACTCGAACTATTGGGACCGCAGGGCCTTCGGGACCGAGGACCTGCCCACCTTTGAGCAGGCCATCGAGGCCGAGCCGGCACGCCTGGCCACCGTCGACGACGAGCGACTGGCCGGCGACCCTGCTTATTACTCGTTGCACCACGACCACCACAGCTATCTGGCCCGTGGCCGGTACGCCGAGCACCTGCGGCCATGGGTCGAGCAGATCGATCCGGAGCGGTTGCTGATCCTGCGAGCAGAAGACCTCTACCGAGACGCAACCCGGGCTTTCACGAGCGTGCAGGAGTTCTTGCGACTGCCGACAACGGGCTCGGTAGACCTCGACCCGTACAACAGCCGGCGACAGCCGCCGATCGATCCGCAGACGCGCGCGGCGCTACTCGAGTACTTCCGGCCGCACAACGCCGATCTCTATGACCTGATCGAGCGTGACCTTGGATGGGATCACACCACCACCAAGTAAGCATTTCCGGCTCGGCCACTCGGTCGGGGGCGCTCCACTTTTTGGCCATGAGCCTCGCACGGGCACTGCAGACTACTAGCGGTAGTGGCACAGTCACTGGTTGTTACCACCCGTGCCGTGCGAGCCACCCGCGCTGGCCAACCACAACCCACGCACCCTGCGTGGGCTCGACATGAGGAACCCCCATGAGACGACGCGATTTCTTATCCGCCGCTGGCGTAGGAGCGGCCAGTGCCGCAATGCCCCTCGGACTGGGCGGGGTCGCCGCCGATGCCACGCTGCAGGCCGCAGACCGGCTGACGCCAGTGCGAGCCCGCCGCGCCGACGCCATCTGTGACAACTACCTTCTCAACACCAAGATCTTCTACGCCAACGCCGTCTACAAGCACACCGACGCGGTGATGGAC
>JACCYS010000310.1 GCA_013696365.1 Nocardioidaceae bacterium | reverse complement strand
TGGTTCGGGACGAACCAGGTGTGGCCCAGGTGCGCGACGTGCAGCCCCCAGCGGGCGCTGAGGAAGTGCGCCAGCTGCCCGTCTGGCCCGGAGGTGTGCAGACGCCCGAGGTCGCGGATGACCAGCCGGCTGCTGGTGGCGGGGCTTCGCGGCCAGCGGGTCCGTGTGACGTACTCGTGCACCGGTGACTTCCCGTCGTCGAGTCGACGGTGGCTGCTGCGCGCCCACCGGTATGGCAGCCCGAACACCGTCCGCGCGCCGAGCACCACGACCAGCCGGTCAGCGTCCAGGCTGCAGAAGACGATGCCGCGGCGTCCGGTGTGGTCGACGGAGTACAGCCGCACGTTGGTCTCGAGGAATGTGCCTGCCCACGGCATCGGCGGGCCGGTGGCGACGCCGGCGTCGACCATCCGGAACGGCAACAGGCCGACGTACGTCGCACCGTCGTGGACGTCCGGGCGGGTACCCGGAGGCAGGTGCGGCGCCACCAATGCGGGATCGACGGCCCAGTGCACCGAGGCCAGATCACGCCACTGCTGACTCATGATCGCGGGGCCGTCCAGATCGGGGGCGACCGGGCTGACCGGTGCAGCCGCAGACCAGGTCATGTTCGGCTGCCGGGGCGGGAACCCCGCCAGGTGCCAACACCGGCGAGAACGACCCCGGCGACAGTGATGACGGCTCCGACGGCCGTCAGCCGCCCGAGGCTGCCCGCACCGATGAGGTGGTCGACGACCAAGGCGGAGGCAACTTGTCCGCACACCGTGCACAAGCCGAGCACGAGGACGCCATGCACTCGGACCAGGACCGCGGCCATCGAGATGAACACCACCCCGATCGGACCTCCGAGATACAGCCACCACGTCCCTGGCAGCGACTGGGTGGGTCCGTTGACGAGCACGGTCACGATCGTGGCGAATGCGAGCAGCGTGCTGCCCGCGGCGAAATTGATCCACGTCGCTGCCCAGGGTCCGCCGGTGAGCGACACGCGCCCGTTGACCGCCTGCTGCCAGGCGATGCCAAGCCCGGCGACGAGGGGGAGCAGGGCGAGTGCGAGGCCGGTGACCCCCAGCGCGTTCGGGCCGTCGAACCGCTCCGCCGCCGACAGCGCAACCGCTGCGATGGTCAGTGCCGCACCGACCACGCGCAGCGCGGAGATTGCCTGCGGACCGGACGGACTGAGCCCGAGGCGGTCCACCAGCAGACCGCTGGCGGTCTGGCCGCCCACCAGGGCCACGGTGAACAAGGCGACGCCGATCGTCGAAACGGTCAGCCCCTGGGTTGCCACCAGGAAACCGCCCGCACAGCCGCCGAGCACCTGCCACGGGTGGAGCTGGCCGGCACGCAGGGCCCCCCGAACCGAGGTAAGGCCACGACGCATGGACCGCGACGCCACCGCGGCCAGGCACAACAGGACGAAGCCGCTGCCGAAGCTGACCATGGCCGAGGACAGTCCGGCGGTCGCCCCGCCGCCCAGCGCAGCCGCCAGGTCGCCGTTGATCTGAGTTTGCACCGCGACCAGCGCCCCGATCGCGAGCATCGCTGGGATTGCGACGCCGCGCAGCCACGACGGGTCGTCATGCTCCGCCCTCGTACGCGATGGCCGGGTGGGCGCCGCAGAGGTCGTCACCGCACCAATGATCGGGCGCAGTGCGTGATTTCACGAATCGATTCGGATCCACACTGCCTACACAACAGTGGTGTATCCTGTGTGTATGAGTCGGACCAACATCGACCTAGATGACGAACTGGTGGCTCGCGTGATGGCGCGCTACCAGTTGGGTACCAAGAAGGCGGCGGTGGACCTCGCGCTGCGGCGGTTGGCCGGTCCAGCGCTCACCACGGTCGCGTTGGCCTCGCTGGAGGGGATCGGGTGGGACGTCGATCTCAACACGGTGCGAGCGGGGCGCGACCTGCCGTGGTGACTCTCGTGGACACCTCGGTATGGGTCTCGTTCCTGCGTGGAGATGGCAGTCCCGCACACACCTGGTTTCGCCGGCGGATCGACGACCCGTCGAGTATCGCCGTCACAGAGCCGGTCATCATGGAGTTGCTGGCTGGAGCCGGTGACGCCCGCCGACGCTCTCGCGTGGAGGCCATAGTCATGCAGGTGTGCTGCCTAACGGTCCAGCCCGACATCGACTTCCGCGACGCTGGACTCCTGTCCGCGGCGGTGCGCGCCGACAGGCGCACCGTCCGCAGCATTGTGGACTGCTTGATCGCCACCGTCGCGCTCCGGACCGGTGTCGGCGTCGCCCATCGCGATACGGACTATCGAGCGATCGCCGGCCTGACCCCGCTGCAGACCGTGGACCTGCTGGGCTGAGCACCCTCGGACCCTCAGGACTACTGGCTCCGGCGACCTCGACAAGAGCGAAGCTGCTCAGCGCTTGCGCCAGACGGAGACGTGGCTCTCGCTGTCAGAGGTGAAAGGGCGCCCCTCCCAGTCGCCGACACGCTGCTCGAGGTCGAGGTCGAGGTCGAGGCCAGCCAGCCGCGCCGAGGACGTCTGGCATGAACATATGCGTCGAGCTGTCGTCGTACCGCGCTGCTGTCTGTTCGTCTCACAGGTCGCTGCTCGTCATAGACGCAAGTCTTGGCGCCACGGTTGCGGATGGCCACCGACTATCCTCGGCTAGTAGGTCGCGTCCCTGGCGTTACGGTGCTTGTTGATGAGCAAAACCACGAAACCGGACCCACAGTCGGCTGTCCTGCACATCGCAGACAACCACGACCTGATCCGCGTACACGGTGCACGCGTGAACAACCTTCAAGACATCCATGTCGAGATCCCGAAGCGCCGGCTGACGGTGTTCACCGGGGTGTCCGGCTCGGGCAAGAGCTCGCTGGTGTTTGGCACGATCGCCGCGGAGTCGCAGCGCCTGATCAACGAGACCTACAGCGCGTTCGTGCAGGGCTTCATGCCGACGCTTGCGCGACCCGACGTCGACGTCCTCGAGGGGCTGACGACGACGATCATCGTCGGGCAAGAACGGATGGGAGTCAATCCGCGCTCCACCGTTGGCACTGCCACCGACGCCAACGCGATGCTGCGGATCCTCTTCAGTCGTCTCGGCCAACCACACATCGGCTCGCCCAACGCGTTCTCGTTCAACCTGCCCTCGGTGTCGGCGAGCGGGGGGATCACGGTCGACCGGGGAGCCGGCAAGACGAAAACCGAGAAGGTGACCTTCAACCGGCTCGGTGGCATGTGCCCGCGCTGCGAAGGACGGGGGGCGGTCACCGACTTCGACCTCACGGCGCTCTACGACGAGACCCTGTCGCTGAATGAGGGTGCGCTCACGATCCCCGGCTACAGCATGGAGGGCTGGTATGGCCGCATCTACCGTGGCTGCGGCTTCTTTGACCCCGACAAGCCGATCAACAAGTTCACCAAGAAGCAGACGCACGACCTGCTCTACCGGGAGCCGACCAAGATCAAGGTCGACGGGATCAACCTGACGTATGCCGGCCTGATCCCGCAGATTCAGAAGTCGTTCCTCTCCAAGGATGTCGAGGCGATGCAGCCGCACATCCGAACGTTCGTAGAGCGGGCGATCACCTTCACCACCTGTCCCGAGTGTGACGGCACCCGGCTGGCCGAGCATGCCCGGGCATCGACGATCGACGGGGTGAACATCGCCGATGTCTGTGCCATGCAGATCAGCGACCTGGCTGGGTGGGTGCGGGGTCTGCACGAGGCGTCGGTGGCGCCGTTGCTGGAGGCGCTCGGCGACACCCTCGACTCGTTCGTCTCGATCGGGCTGGGCTACCTCGCGCTCGACCGGCCGGCGGGCACGCTGTCGGGTGGTGAGTCACAGCGGACGAAGATGATCCGGCACCTCGGCTCGTCGCTCACCGACGTCACCTACGTATTCGACGAGCCGACGATCGGCCTGCATCCGCACGACATCGAGCGGATGAACGAGCTGCTCCGGCAGCTGCGCGACAAGGGCAACACCGTGCTCGTCGTGGAGCACAAGCCCGAGACGATCGCGATCGCCGATCATGTCGTCGACCTCGGCCCGCGAGCCGGCACCGAGGGTGGCGAGGTGGTCTTCAAGGGAACCGTCGACGGGCTGCGGGCCAGTAGCACTACCACCGGCCACCACCTCGACGACCGGGCCACTCTCAAGGAGTCGGTACGTCCGGTCTCCGATGTCCTGGAGGTCCGCGGCGCATCGACGCACAACTTGCGAGAGGTGGATGTCGACATCCCGCTCGGCATGCTCTGTGTGATCACCGGAGTGGCCGGCTCCGGCAAGAGCTCGCTGATCCACGGCTCGGTCGCGGCCCGCGACGGGGTGGTCGTGATCGACCAGGGCGCGATCCGCGGCTCGCGGCGCAGCAACCCGGCGACGTACACCGGACTGCTCGAGCCGATCCGGAAGGCGTTCGCGAAGGCGGGTGGCGTGAAGCCGGCACTGTTCAGCGCCAACTCCGAGGGTGCCTGCCCCATGTGCAAGGGCGCAGGCGTCATCTACACCGACCTCGGGGTCATGGCGACAGTCGAGACCACCTGCGAGGAGTGCGAAGGGAAGCGGTTCCAGGCCTCGGTCCTCGAGTACACGTTCGGCGGCAAGGACATCAGCGAGGTGCTGGCCATGTCGGTGAGCGAGGCCGAGGAGTTCTTCGGCGTCGGGGAGGCGAAGACCCCGGCGGCGCACAAGATCCTCACCCGCCTGGCCGACGTGGGGCTCGGCTATCTCAGCCTCGGTCAGCCGCTCACGACACTGTCCGGCGGAGAACGGCAGCGGCTGAAGCTGGCCACCCGCATGGGGGAAAAGGCCGGGGTCTACGTCCTCGACGAGCCGACCAGCGGCCTGCACCTCGCCGACGTCGAGCAGCTGCTCGGCTTGCTCGACCGGCTCGTCGACACCGGCACGTCGGTCATCGTCGTCGAACACCATCAGGCCGTCATGGCGCACGCCGACTGGATCATCGATATGGGGCCGGCCGCCGGTCATGATGGCGGCAGGATCGTCTTCGAGGGCACACCGGCCAACCTTGTTGCCGGCCGTGCCACCCTCACCGGCGAGCACCTTGCGGCCTACATCGCGCTCTGACCACTGTTGACGGCTAGCGCCGATAAGCAACATTATGTCAACTCGCGTGCTACTGGGCAGGGATGCCACTCCTCCTCCAGTACCTAGCGGGAGCGGTAGACGTCAGCGCGGTGGTCAACGTGGACGACGTAGACAATCTGCCTCCCCTCGTCGATGCGGTAGAGCAGGCGGTAGGGCCCCCTCTGGGCCCCGAAGAGGCCTGCCAGGTCACGTTCGAGCGGCTTGCCCGCCCGGTGCGGCTCGCGAGCGAGAGCGCCGAACGCGAACTCGACGATCGCGGGCACGATGCGTGGCGGGATGCTTTGCACGGCGCGCCGTGCCGGACCGGTGAACTGGACCGCACAGATCAAGGCGGTCAGCTATCGCGCTTGGGTACGCCGAACTCCGCCCGGAGCGGCCTCGCCGTGCGTGCGCCCAGCCGCAACATCGGCCTCGGCCTCGGCGACGGTTTGGCGATTGCCGGGCTGAGAGAGCCAGAACAAGGTTTCCTGTGTCGACTCCCACTCGTCGACCCCGATGAGCACCGCCGTCGGCGAGCCGTTCTTGGTGATCGTGACCTGGTCGTGGGTCATGCCGACGGAGTCGACGTACTCGTTGAGCCTGTCCTTGACCTTGGAGATCGGCAGCGTTTCCATGTGGCTCAGGCTAGACCGTGAAAGGGCCCACGAAAGGCCGTAATAACGGTCGTTTACTCGATTGCAACGGCCTGCGCTTACCCACCAACCGTCGCCGGCTGGAACCGGGTCTACACCTGACCTGCGTGAGAGGCGCCGCCCGGCTATGACGTCTCGACGGGCATTCT
>JACCYS010000303.1 GCA_013696365.1 Nocardioidaceae bacterium | reverse complement strand
GACGGGGTCGCCCCCTGGGGCTCGCGCGACGCCACCAGCGCCGACCAGCCGCCCGGCCGGTTGCTGGTCATCGGCGGCGGCGTGGTCGGGGTCGAGATGGCCACCGCCTGGGCGGCGCTCGGCTCACAGGTGACCGTGCTCGCGGCCGAGGACCAGCTGCTCGCCAGGATGGAGCCCCAGGTCAGCCCCATCGTGCGCAACGGTATGCAGCGGGCGGGTGTAGACGTCCGTACGGGGGTGCGGGCGACGGCGGCCAGACGCGACACCGGCCCTGATGGCAGCGCCGTGATCGTGACGCTCGACGACGGCACCGAGGTCGAGGGCGACGAGCTGCTGGTTGCGGCCGGGCGCCGGCCTGCCACCGGCGACATCGGGCTCGACGTGGTCGGGTTGGAGCCGGGGGAGGCGCTGCAGACCGACGACAGCATGCTCGTGCAGGGAGTCGATGGCGGCTGGCTGTACGCCGCGGGTGACTGTGCGGGGCGGGCGATGCTGACCCACATGGGCAAGTATCAGGCGCGCGTCTGTGGCGACGTGATCGCCGCCCGTGCCAACGGCACCGAGCAGGCCACCGGCGCCTGGCAGTCGATGGCGGCGACGGCAGACCACGCGGCCGTCCCGCAGGTGGTGTTCACCGACCCGCCGGCCGGCAGCGTCGGGCTGACGGCGCAGCAAGCGTGTGACGCCGGCCTGTCGGTACGGGTGGTCGAGCAGGATCTCGGTGCGGTGGCAGGGGCCTCGCTGTACGCCGACGACTACCAGGGCTGGGCCTGTCTGGTTGTCGACGAGGATCGCCGGGTCGTCGTCGGCGCGACCTTCGTGGGCCCAGGCACCGCCGAGCTGGTGCACGCCGCGACGATCGCCGTGGTCGGCGAGGTACCGCTGGACCGGCTATGGCACGCGGTGCCGTCGTATCCGACGATCAGCGAGGTCTGGCTGCGGCTTCTGGAGGCCTACGGCCTGTGAGCAGCGCGTTTGCGGCGCGTGCACTTGCGCTGTTGGTCGGTGGCCGCCACCATCGGCGGCACACCCCAGTCGGGGCTCTCGGCGCTAAGGAGCAGTTATGAACACCCGTACGATCGCGATCATCGCCCTCGTCCTGGCCGTCATCATCCTGATTGTGATCTTCACCAGCGTCGGCTGACCCAGCCAACCAGGCACGGCAGCCAGCCACCAGCCCGGTCGGAACAGGCCGGCCGGTGGATTGGTTGAAGTGCCCATGCCCCTGCCCCCTGTCGACGTACGCCGAGCCGCTGACCGTTTCGCCACCCGTACCGGATGGTTGGACTCCAAGCACTCATTCTCGTTTGGTCAGCACTACGACCCCGACGACACCCACTTCGGCCTGCTGCTGGTCAACAACGACGACGTTGTCGCGCCCGGGACCGGCTTTGACACCCACCCCCACCGGGACATGGAGATCGTCACCTGGGTGCTGCAGGGCTCCCTGGTGCACCAGGACTCCACCGGCCACAACGGGCTCATTTACCCCGGGCTGGCGCAGCGGATGAGCGCCGGCCGAGGCATCGTGCACTCAGAGAAGAACGACGCCGTGCAGACCCACACCGACCCGGTGCACTTCATCCAGATGTGGGTGCTCCCGGACGAGGCGTCGGTGGCCCCCGGTTATGAGCAGCTCGAGATCGCACCCGAGCGGATGGCCGGCGGCTGGGCTACCGTCGCCAGCGGCATGAGCAGGGATGCCGAGGATGCCGCGATTCGCATCCGGCAGCGACACGCGGCACTGCACGCTGCTCGGCTTCGTAGCGGCGAGTCGGTGCAGCTGCCGGCCGCGCCGTTCGTGCACCTCTTTGTCGCCGTCGGCGCCATCGAGCTCGAGGGCGTTGGCCGGCTCGGGCCCGGAGACGCCGCCCGGGTCACCCATGCCGAGGGCCAGCGCATCGCGGCCACCGAGCCCGCTGAGGTGCTGGCCTGGGAGATGCATGCGTCCCTCGCTGCTTGACCGTCGGGGGACGATGCACTCGTGATGGGGCGGCGGACGGTGACGGTGGTGGCAGTCGTGCTGGCGGTGTGCTTGCTGCTGGCCGGCGCTGCCAATTTCCTCGCGGCCAGCACCCCGGACCGGCCCGACCGGGCGGGCGCCGACCGGCCGTCCGCTGGGTACGAGGGCGACGGTGACCATCAAGGGCTGCCGTCCGGCGGCCTGGCGGGGGTGGTCGGTGTCGGTGGAACCCTCATCGTCGTGGCCGGCCTGGCGATGGTCGTACGCCGGCGGTCCGACTCACGCCGGCGGTAGTTTCGCCCGGGCCGTTCAACGGCCGATCGCAATCACCGGCTTCTTGGCCGGGTCGAGTGTCTTCATTGCCTTGCGGATGAATCCTTTCGGTGCCGAGACGCAGCCGGCGGTGACGCCTGAGCCGTTGACGTGCAAGAAGATGCCCGAGCCACGATGCCGCATCGGGTTGGGGCGGTTGAAGTCGATGACGATCGACCAGCGGTACTGGCTGGTGCAGTGACGCAGCCGCTCGGACGAGTTGTAGCCGGAGATCCGCCAGCGGAAGCCTCCCTTGTGCTTGTTGCGCAGCGTGTTGTACCACCGCGACTCGTTGTCCTGCACCCAGTAGTCACACGCCGCGGGAGTCGCTCTCCGCCGCCTGGGCCGGGAGTGGGTGCACCAGGGAGCCGACCACGGCGCTGGCACACAGCACCGCGACAGACAACTGAACTGCTCGTCGAAGGACCATGCACCAAGGCTGGCGCAGCGAGACTGCTCAGTCACGCACAGTTACGGCAGCGCGTCCGGACGGACGGGGGAACACTCAGCCTCGTGGCGCCTGGCCGTAGACCCGCTCGACCGGCAGCCGCAACACGAGGCGCCGCTCAGCGACCATCGCAGCGCGGTAGTCGTCCCAGTCGGCGTGCTCGCCCTGAAGCCTGCGATAGAGATCGACCAAGTGGTCGGCCGCGGCATCATCGGGCGCTTGCGTCTCGGCCCCCAACTCCGCGTCCCCCTCGGCCACGGCGTAGGCCCAGCCGTCGTCGGTGGTGACGTAGAAGCTGGCCCGCGGATCGCGACGCAGGTTTGCCGTCTTCGCCCGGGTGCCGGTGACCGAGACGAGGATGGTGCGAGCGGCGTCGTCCCAGGCGTAGATGACGTTGGACAACTGGGGTCGTCCGTCACGCTTCAACGTGACCAGCACGCCCAGCCGGCGGGCGGCCAACAGGCTCAACAGTGCGGGGTCCATGCCACCCATGATGCCGCGCGCGGCAAGTGCGCCTAACATCTGGCTCATGACGACCGGCGCCCGATCCGGCCCGCTCGTCGGGGTCCGCGTAGTGGAGCTCACCGGCATCGGTCCGGCACCGTTCGCAGCCATGCTGCTTGCCGACCTCGGTGCCGACGTGATCCGGATCGACCGCCCGGGTGGGAACGCGATGGCGTCGGCGCCACCGCCGTACGACGTGCTGACTCGGGGCCGGCCGTCGGTAGCGGTCGACCTGAAGCATCCGCGCGGTGTGCAACTGGTGCTGGATCTGGTGGCGGGTGCCGACGTGCTGCTCGAGGGCTTCCGCCCCGGTGTGACCGAGCGGCTGGGCGTCGGCCCCGACGAGTGTTCGGCCGTCAACCCGGCGCTGGTGTATGGCCGGATGACCGGCTGGGGTCAGCACGGGCCGATGGCACAGAC
>JACCYS010000299.1 GCA_013696365.1 Nocardioidaceae bacterium | reverse complement strand
CTCATAGCGCTCCGGGCTGACCAGCACGCCGGCGGGTCGCCCGTATCGTTCCAGGATGACCGCTTCGGTCCGAGCCTTGTCGACCGCTTCGGGCAGGTTGTCCCGCGCAGCACTGATGTTCATCGTCACCATACCGAAAGCGTACAACTTTCCGTCAGTCTTGTACGAAAGGTTGCGCTCGGTCTTTCGGCTCGCCGGGGCGTAGAGCCGCTGGAATGCCGAGTCAGGACCGCTACTGCTTCTTTCGGACCGCCGCCTTGGCTCACTTCTGCCGTTCCTTGACCACGAACGCCTTTGCGCGCTCCCGCTTCTCGACAACGTCCAGGCGACTGGCCTCCTCAAGCGTCGGCGCCGTTCCCCCGTACGAGGCTGGCGCCCACCACTGGCCCTCCGGCTTCTCGGGATAGTGCAGGATCGTCTCGTTCAACAGCGCCGCCATCGCCGACTTGAGCTGCGCGGTCTCGTCAACCGGCCGGGCGGCGGTGGGGTGCAGCGGCTCCCCCACGGTGATCGTGACGTGGTGCCCACGAGAGAAGTCCCTCGGATGGTCCTTGGTCAGCATCCGCTGCGTGCCCCACAGCACCGCCGGCACCAGCGGCACGCCCACCTCGGCGGCGAGCCGCGGCGCTCCGGACTTGAACTCCTTGAGCTCCATGGCCCGGCTGATCGTCGCCTCCGGGAAGATGCCGACCACCTCGCCGGCCTGCAGATAGCGGATCGCCTCGGCGTACGACTTGAGCCCGTCCCCGCGGTCGACCTCGATGTGGTGCAGTGAGCGCATCAGGGGGCCGGCAGCCCGGTGCGTGAACAGCTCGCGTTTGGCCATGAAGCGCACCAACCGCTTGCTTTGCTGCGCGGAGAAACCGCCGAGGATGAAGTCGACATAGCTGATGTGATTCAGCGCCAGCACTGCTCCGCCGGCGCGCGGGATGTGCTCGGCTCCGCGGACGTCGATGGTCAGGTCCAGCACCTTGAAGCTTGCCTTGGCAGCCAGTACGACCGCCGGATAGCTGAGGTCACGCACGAGGCTCACCGTAGGGCCTGCGGCGCTCGAGTGGTCGCCGCAGCACCAGGGCATCTCGGCCCGCGGAGTAGTAGCCCCGGCGGCGGGCGATCTCGACGAGGCCGTGCGCGGCGTACAGCGCCCTCGCCGGAGCATTGTCGGCGGCCACCTCCAGCAACAGCTCGCTGCACCCGCGGCGCTGAGCGTTGACCGTCAGCGCACGCAGCACCGCGCCGCCCAGACCGTGTCGCTGGCGAGACGGATGGACGACGATCCGCTGCACCTCCGCGGTCTGCCCAACCGCCCGCAGAACCCCGTAGGCCACCGGCCCGCCGGCTTCCTCGACCACCAGCACCGTGCGGGTGGCGGGAACCCCCGCGAGCTCGTCGGCAAGTGCCTGCTCACCCCAGGCGTCTGCACCCATGACGGCGGTCTCGAGGCGGGCCAGCGCCGGCACGTCGTCCGTGACAGCCGGGTGGATCGGCACCGACGCCTCGGCCGTCATGGCAATCGGCCATCCGGCGGCTGAGCCTGCTGCTGGCCTGGCATGGTCACGTCCGGGCGTCGCAGGTACAGCGGCTCGGCGGCCAGCAGCGGCACGGCATCGGAAAGCACCGCACCGGCGAGCACCGCAGCGTCCGGGTCGAGCGGACCGCCAGCGGCTGGCAGCACATCGGCGTACAGCTGGCCGCCTCTGCCGAACACCCCGGCCGACGGGCCGGGGGCCGCGTCCAGCCGGGCGGCGAGGGCGACCGGTCGATCGACCGCCGGACCGTCGACGCGCCGTCCCTCGCCGTCGTAGCCTGCCCAGTACACCTCCTTGCGGCGAGCGTCGCAGGCCACCAGGAAGGGGGCGTCGGCGTTCGCGCCCTGGGTGGCCACAGCCCTGGCCAGCACGTCCAGGGTGCAGACGCCAACCAACCGTGCCCCGGTCACCAGGGCCAACGTCCGGGCGGTCATCAGACCGACCCGCAGCCCGGTGAAGGGTCCCGGTCCCACCCCGACCGCGATGTCGGTGAGGTCGCGCGCGCCGACACCGGCCTGCGCCAACACCTGCTGCACCATCGGCGCCACCCGCTCACCATGGCGACGCGCGTCGACAGTCGATGAGGTGCACAGCACCGACGTGGCGTCGTGCACGGCGGCGGTCACCGCCGGGGTTGCGGTGTCCAACGCGAGCAGCAGCACGACCGGCAACCCTAGTGCTGCCGATCGTGGTGACCTGTCGTGGCGTCGGCTCGGGGAGGCAGCAGGGTGGACCGGATCCGCGCTGTGGCCCAGCGGGGTCCGTACGGGCGGATGCTGGCCACCCGCACCTCAGCCGTGTCGACACGATCGAGCGTAGCGAGCGGCTGCTGCGGTGGTTGGCCACGCTCGGGCCCTGCCGCCGCGAGCGCCCGGTCTCCGCCGCCGCGCAGCAGGTCGAGCCGGATCTCCAGCCACGCGTCGGCCAGTCCCTCGGCCAGACCCGCACCCCACTCCACGACCGTGACCGCCTCTGCCAGCGTCGAGTCGAGATCCAGGTCATCGAGCTCGTCCAGCCCACCCAGGCGGTAGGCGTCCACATGCACCAGACCGGGACCGTCTCCGGTCGAGCCGTGCTCGCGAGCGATCACAAACGTCGGCGACGTGATGGCTCCGCGCACTCCCAGCCCGGTGCCGATGCCCTGGGTCAGCGTGGTCTTGCCGGCTCCCAGACCGCCGGTGAGCACCAGCAGGTCGCCGCCGCGCACCAGCGTCGCCAGCCGGGTGCCCAGCGCGCGCATGTCGGTGGCGGTCGCCACCGGGACCGCCACCCACAACGACTTGGCGAGCACAAGCAGCGACCCATCGGCGGCGATCTGCACATAGTCGCGGCGCAGCCAGAACGTGACGTTGTCCGGCAACTCTGCCCGCGCGGTCAGCCACACCCCGTCGAGGCCGCGTTCCTCGGCGAGATCCTCGGCCAGGCCGACCATCGCTGACGCCACCCCGTGTCCCTGGTGCGCGGGGTCGACGCTGACCCGGCGCAGACCCAGCAGGCCGGGGCGGGACGTGTCCAGCAGAAGTGCGCCGACCGGCCGGTCACCGTCGCGGCGCACGAGCACCCCGCCGACCGCGGCCAGCCTGTCCGCAACGGACTCGCGCGTCTCGTCAAGCGCGGTACTGGGCGGCTCCAACGGCGGGCGGGCACCGAAGGCACGTCCGATGACGGCAAGCACATCGGCGGCAGCCTCGGGCCCCACCTCGGACACGTGCAGCGCCCTCATCGGGCCACCAGCCCGGCGGCGAGCTGAAGGTCGGCGGCCAAAGCCTGCCGCGGCTCCCCTGCCGGACCGAAGCGCAGCGCAGCGGCAGGGTGATAGGTGGCGACCATCTGGTACGACCGCTCCTCCGAACCCGGAAGTCGCAGCCGGTGCACTTGGCCGCGGGCGTCGCGCAACCGGCGGCCGGTGCCCAGCGCCCACGCCAGAGCGGATCCACCCAGCGTGACCACCACGTCTGGGTCGATGACGCGCACCTGCCGGTCGAGCCACGGACGGCAGGTGGCGGCTTCGATCCGTTTCGGGGTGCGGTTGGCTGGCGGGCGGCACTTCACAGTGTTCACGATGGCCAGCTGGTCACGGTGCAGCCCGGCGGCGTCCAGCAGCTCGTCGAGCAGCCGACCGGACCGGCCGACGAACGGCAAGCCGCCCTCGTCCTCCGCACGCCCGGGCGCCTCCCCGATCAGCACGATCCGGGCCTCGGGTGCCGCAACCCCCGGCACCACCTGGGTGCGGGTGGCGGCCAGCCCGCAGGCGGTGCAGCCGACCATCTCCTCGGCGAGGGCTGCCCAGCCTGTCACCGGCGGCTCCTGGCGCGTGGCCGGCTGCGGACCAGCAGGTCGACCAGCGCCTGGTTGACCTGGTCGGGTCGTTCCAGCATCACCAGGTGGCCGGCATCTGCAACGGTCAGCAGCTCTGCGGAGGGCAGCTCGCTGGCCAGCCGCTTGGTGTGCCTGGCCGGCAGGATGGCGTCGTTGTCACCGGCGACCACAAGTGCGGGGGCACCGCCGAAGGCTGCGAGTGCCTGGTAGCGGCGGTGCAGGCGCAGCGCCGGCAGAAAGTCCCAGATTACCTGTGACGGGGTGGCTGAGATCATCTCGTCGACGAAGACGACGAGCGAGTCGGGCACCGGGCCACCGAAGGCCAGCCGGCGGGTCATAGCGAACGCGGTGCCCCGGCGGCCCGCATCGACCACCGCCGACAACTTCGTCAGCGAGCCGACCACCAGCGGCTGCAGTCCGTCCAACACCTTTCCGGGTGCCCCCGGCAGCAGCCTGCCCACGTGACCGCCGCTGGTCGCCAGAAAGGCCACGCCGACCACCCGCTCGCCGACCAGCTCAGGCCGCTGTTCGGCCAGGCTCATCAGCGTCATCCCACCCATTGAGTGCCCCACCAGCACGATCGGACCGGTAGGCGCGACCGCGTCCAGCACGGTGCCGAGGTCGTCGCCGAGCTGCTCGAGGGTGCTGTGCTCGGCGTGGGAGCGGTCGGATCGCCCGTGCGAGCGCTGGTCGTAGAACACCATGCGGTGCTGGCCGCGCAGCGCCAACCGTTGGAAGTGCCAGCAGTCCATTGTCAGCAGCCAGCCGTGCACGAACACCAGCGTCGGGTCGTCTGCTGTGGTGTTGTCTGCTGCGGTGCCGGCCGGGCTGTCGTCGCGCTCGTCAACCTCGACATGCAACCCCACCCCATCGGTGGCGACCACGGTGCGGCCAGCCGATCGCACCGACCCGAAGCCCATGTCCGGGGTCCGCCGGGCCCGGCCGCGGGCGACCGTACGCTGCGCGGCAAGACCCGCGGCGCCGGCGGCAGCGGCGGCTCCGGTGACCGCTGCCCCCACCTCGAGCGCCCGCACCCAGCGGCTCACCGGCCGGCCCCCGTGTGGGTGCGAAACAACCGGCCGCCGAGCCGGGTAACCACCTCGTAGGCGATGGTCCCGCTGGCCGCCGCCCAGTCTTGCGCGGTCGGCTCACCGTCATCGCCCGGGCCGAACACCACCACCTCGTCCCCGGCACCGGCATCGTCGGCCCCGCCAGCACCGAGATCGACCACGAACTGGTCCATGCACACCCGCCCGACCTGTGGGCAGCGCCGTCCGCGAACGGCCACCTGCGCGTTGTTGCTCGCCGAGACCGCGATGCCCTCGGCATACCCGATCGGGACAAGACCGAGCGTCGTCGGCTGTGTGGTCACGTGGGTATGCCCGTAGGAGACGCCGGCGCCGGCCGGGACCCGCCGTACAGCAGCGAGTCGGGCGCGCAGCGCCATCGCCGGTCGGAGACCAAAGTCACCCGCGGAGCCGACGTCCGGCGCTGGCGACAACCCGTAGGTGGCCAACCCGACGCGGACGAGGTCGCGGTGGCTGCTGGGACGGGTCAGGGTGGCCGGCGAGTTCGCCAGATGCACCAGCTGCGGGGTCACACCCGCGGCGCGGGCAACGTCCAACGATTCGTCCAGCACCCGCTCCTGAGCGGCGTTGGCGGGGTGGTCCGGCTCGTCGGCGCAGGCCAGATGGGACCAGACTCCGACCACCTCGACCCGGCCGTTGCGCTGCCAGGTGGCGGCCGACTCCACCAGCTGTGGCCACAGCTGCGATGAGCATCCGTTGCGCGAGAGGCCGGTGTCGACCTTCAGGTGCACCCGGGCACGTCGCTGCACCCGGCCAGCCCCCGCCGCGATCTCGTCCAGCTGAGCGGTCGACGACGCGGCAACGTCCACATCGGCGGCGATCACCGCGCCGAAATCGACCCCGGGCACGGCCAGCCAGCACAACAACCGGCCGGTGTCTCCCGATGCCCGCAGTGCCAGTGCCTCGTCCAGCAACGCCACCCCCAACCAGCTCGCACCGGCGGCGCGGGCCGCGCGCGCGATCGGCACCATGCCGTGCCCGTAGCCGTCGGCTTTCACCACCACCATCAGGGCAGCACCGGCGGCGACCCGGGTCAGCCGGGTGACGTTGTTGGCGACGGCGTCGAGGTCGACGACCGCCTCGGCATGCGGCCGGATCATGGTCCGCCCAACACGTCACCGATGACAGCAGGCAGTGCCGCCAGCAGGTCAGCGGCGGTGATCGGCGCGCCTTGGCTGGCGTACGTCGCCGCGGCCCCGTGCAACCACGCACCCACCGAACCGACCTGCCCAAGGTCATCCCCAGCGTCATCAGGACGGGCCGCAAGTAGCGCCCCGCAGAGCCCTGCCAGCACGTCGCCTGCTCCCGCGGTGGCCAGCCACCGCGTGCCGCTGGTGTTCACCCAGACCGGCGGGGCGGGCTGCTCGGACGTCGGCGCCGGCGCGATGACCGTCCGGTGACCCTTGAGCAGCACCGCCGCCTCGAAGCGCTCCGCAGCTGACCGGGCATAACGCATCGGGTCGGCCTCGACGTCGCCACGGTCGGCGTCCAGCATCCGGGCCAGCTCACCGGCGTGCGGGGTGAGCAGCGCCGGCACCGGCAGCGGCGCAGTGACGTGCTGCAGCGCGTCCGCATCCACAACCAGTGGCACCTGGTCGGCCACCGCGCGGTCGAGGACGCCGGCAGTGTCGTCACCACCCCCGGAGCCCACCACCCATGCCTGCACCCGACCGGCACCCACGACTACCTCCGGGTGCCGGTTGCGCACCAGGTCAGCCACCTCGGCGGGGCCCAGGTAGCGCACCATCCCCGCCAACCCACAGTTGGCCGCCGACACCGCCAGCACGCCGGCACCGGTGTACTGCGCTGACCCGGCGGCCACCCCGACCACCCCACGGGTGTACTTGTGCGACTGCGGGGTGGGCTGTGCGGCCCGCAGCCAGGACCCCACGCTGGCCCGGGTTTCGGCGATAGCGGTGGGTGTGGGCAGGTGCGGGCTGAGCCCGATGTCGATCACCTGCACCGCTCCGGCTGCTCGAGCCCCGGCACCAACGAGCAGTCCCATCTTGGCTGCCCCGAAGGTCACGGTCAGGTCGGCCAGCACATGGCTGCCGTCGGCGGTGCCGTCATCCACGTCGATACCGCTGGGCACGTCCACCGCCACCACCGGGCAGCCGGTTTCCCGCACCCACTCCCAGGCAGCTGCAGCGTGCGGTCGAAGCCCCCCACTGGCACCGATCCCGACGATGCCGTCCAGTGCCAGGTCGCAGACCGCGAGATCATCCAGGCTGTCGCTCACCCGCCCACCAGCGGTCCGCAGGGCGGCGAGCCCAGCCTGGTGTGCCTGCTCCGGGCTGAGCAGCAGGGCCTGCACCTGCGCCCCGCGCCGTGCCAGCCGAGCACCAGCGAACAGGGCGTCGCCGCCGTTGTTGCCGCTGCCAGCGAGCACCAGCACCCGACGCCCGTACACCGCGCCAAGCAGATCGGCGCAGGCGCCGGACAACCCGGCCGCGGCTCGTTGCATCAGCGCCCCTGGGGGTGAAACCGCCAGCAACTGGTCCTCGGCGTCCCGCACCTGTGCGGCGGTGAACGCCGGCCGGGCGCCAGCGTCGGTCAGCACGCTCACTGTCACCGCTCCAGCACCACGACGGCTGAGGAGATGCCGGCGTCGTGTGACAGCGAGACGTGCACGTGGTCGACGCCCAGCCGGTCGGCGCGTGCCCGCACGCTGCCCATGAGCACCAGGTGCGGCCGGCCGTCTGCACCGTTGACGACCTCGGCGTCGGTCCAGTGCAGCCCAGCGGGGGCGCCGAGTGCCTTCGCCAGAGCCTCCTTCGCCGCGAACCGGGCCGCCAGCGAGGCGAGCGGGCGCTGTTGCTCATCGGCGGTGAACAGCCGGGCACGCAGGGCGGGCGTGCGGGTCAGGGTTGTCTCGAAACGGGCCACGTCGACCACGTCGATGCCCACACCCAGAATCACCGGCTCACTCGACGGTGACCGACTTGGCGAGGTTGCGCGGCTGATCGACGTCGTGGCCGAGTGCTGCGGCCAGCTCGCAGGCGAACAGCTGCAGCGGCACTGTCGCGACCAGCGGCTGCAGCAAGGTCGGCACCCGCGGCAGCCAGATCAACCTGTCGGCGTACGGCACCACCGACTCGTCGCCCTCTTCGGCCAGCACGATCGTGCGGGCGCCGCGGGCTCGCACCTCCTGGATGTTGCTCAGCACCTTGTCATGCAGCATCTCGCGGGCGCGGGGAGGCGCGACCACGAAGATGGGGACAGAACTGTCGACCAGCGCGATCGGGCCGTGCTTGAGCTCACCGGCGGCGAAGCCCTCGGCGTGCAGGTAGGCCAGCTCCTTCAGCTTCAGGGCCCCCTCCAGCGCCACCGGGTAGCCGACGTGGCGTCCCAAGAACAGCATCGACTTGCTGCCGACCAGCTCATGCGCGAGCTCGCGCACCTGAGCTGCCTCGTCGAGCATTAGCTGGATGGCGCTGGGGATGCTGTGCAGCTGGTCGAGGATCGTGGCGATCTCGTCGCCGTACTTGGTGCCGCGCACCTGGGCGAGGTAGAGCCCCAGCAGGTAGCAGGCGACGATCTGGGCGAGGAAGCACTTGGTCGACGCCACCGCGATCTCTGGACCGGCATGGGTGTAGATGACCGCGTCGGACTCGCGCGGGATCGTCGAGCCGTTGGTGTTGCAGATGGCCAGCACCTTGGCCCGCTGGGTGCGCGCATAGCGGGTGGCCATCAGCGTGTCCATCGTCTCGCCGGACTGGGTGATCGCCACCACCAGCGTGTCCCGGTCCAGGACCGGGTCGCGATAGCGGAACTCGCTGGCCAGCTCGACCTCGCACGGCAGCCGGGTCCAGTGCTCGATGGCGTACTTGGCCAGCATGCCGGCGTAGAACGAGGTCCCGCAGGAGATGATGATGACCTTGTCGACGTCGCGCAGGTCGTCGTCAGACAGCCGCATCTCGTCCAGCTGCAGCGTCCCGTTCGGGCTGAGCCGGCCGAGGAGGGTGTCGGCCACAGCCTGCGGCTGCTCGTCGATCTCCTTCAGCATGAACCAGTCGTAGCCGCCCTTCTCCGCCGCGGAGGCGTCCCAGTCGACCCGGTACGGCGTCCCCTCCACCGGTTGCCCGTGGAAGTCGGTGATGACGACATCGTCGCGGGTGACGACCACGACCTGGTCTTGGCCCAGCTCGACGGCTTCCCGGGTGTGCGCGATGAAGGCGGACACGTCCGAGGCGACGAAGTTCTCGCCATCGCCTCTGCCGACGACCAGCGGTGAGTTGCGCCGGGCGGCGACGACGACGTCCGGGGACTGTGCGTCGACCGCCACCAGCGTGAAGGCACCACGCAGCCGTCGGCACACCGTACGCAACGCCTCCCCGAGGTCGTCTGCGAGTGCGGGCAGCGCCCCCTCCAAAAGGTGCGCAACGATCTCGGTGTCTGTCTCGGAGACCATCTCGTGGCCGGCCCGCTCCAGGTCGGTGCGCAGCTCGGCGAAGTTCTCGATGATGCCGTTGTGGATGACCGCCACCCGGCCGGCGCAGTCGGTGTGCGGGTGGGCGTTGACGTCGTTGGGTGCCCCATGGGTGGCCCACCGGGTGTGCCCGATGCCGGCGGTGGCCTCCGGCGGCGGCTCGTCTGCGAGCAGCTTGTCGAGGTTGCCGATCTTGCCGGCCCGCTTGGCCACATGCAAAGCTCCGTCGCAGGCGAGCGCGATGCCCGCGGAGTCGTAGCCGCGGTACTCCAGTCGGCGCAGCCCGTCGACGACGACGCCGACCGCCTCTTGCCCACCGACGTATCCCACGATGCCGCACATAGGTGCCAGCCTAGCGACGCGGCCCGCCCGGCAGACTGCTCACATGGCCGACGCGTCGCCGTACGTTGAGCTGGACCGCAATGCGTGGGCGCGGCTCGCCTCCTCCACCAGCGGGCAGTTGAGCGATGACCAGCTCACCCGGGTACG
>JACCYS010000271.1 GCA_013696365.1 Nocardioidaceae bacterium | reverse complement strand
GCTTGAGGTCCAGGGCGCCCAGCGGCTCGTCCAGCAGCAACACCTGGGGTGAGTTGATCAGTGCCCGGGCCAACGCCACCCGTTGCTGCTGCCCACCGGACAACTGGGCCGGTTTACGCGAGGCGAGGTTGGCGAGCTCGACCAGCTCGAGCATCTCCGCCACCGGGCCCGCGACATCTTTGCGGCCCTTGCGTCGCAACCCGAAGGCTACATTCTCCTGCACGGTGAGGTGCGGGAACAGGGCGTAGCTCTGGAAGACGGTGTTCACCGGGCGTCGGTACGGCTTTGCCCAGGTGATGTCGTCGTCGCCGAGCAGCACCTGCCCATCGGTGGGCACCTCGAGGCCGGCCACCATCCGCAGCGTCGTTGTCTTGCCGCAACCGGACGGCCCGAGCAGGGCGAAGAACGACCCAGCTCGGATCACGAGGTCGAGGTCATCGACGGCGACAAAATCACCGAAGCGCTTGGTCAGCGAGCGCAGCTGCAGGTCACCGGCGGGCTCATCGCGGCCAGGACCGGCGGCCGATCCGCGGGGTTCGGCTTGCCCGCTCTCGGCGTCGCGGTGGGCAGGCATCCGGTTCAGGCTCCGATCACCCGAGCGAAGTCATCTTGGTAGGCCTTCTCCTTCTCGGGGTCCAGCCCCATGAAGTCGTAGGTCTTGGACAGCAACTTCTCGTCGGGGAAGATCAGCACGTTCTCGGCAAGATCGGGGTCGATCTTGGTCATGGCCTCCTGTGCTCCTTGCACCGGGCAGATGTAGTTCACCCAGGCGACCAGCTCGGCGGCGACCTCCGGCTGGTAGTAGAAGTCCATCAGCTTTTCGGCGTTGGTCTTGTGCGTCGCCTTGTTAGGCACCAACGAGTTGTCGCTCCACAGCGCCAGACCCTCTTCGGGAGCGACGAACTTGATCGCCGGGTTCTTGAACTGCAGCTGGATGACGTCGCCGGACCAGGCCTCGCAGGCCAGCACGTTGCCCGCGGCGAGATCCTGGCGGTATTCGTTGCCGGTGAACTGTCGGACCTGCCCGGAGTCCTTCACCCTCTCCAGCCGCTCAAGGGCGGTGCCCCACTCGTCGTCAGTGAAGTCGGTCGGGTCGGCTCCGGTGACCAGCAGCATGAACAGCATCGTGTCCGGCATCTCGGTCAGCAGCGACATCCGGCCCTTGAGCTCCGGTCGGGTGATGAGATCCTCGAAAGAACCCACCTCGTCGATCTCGTCGGAGTTGTAGGCGATGCCGGTCAGGCCGCTCTGCCAGGGCACGCTGTACTTGCGATCGGGATCCCACGACGGGGCGCGCAGGTTTTCAATCAGGTTGGCGTCGACGTTGGGCAGGTTCGCCTTGTCCAACTCCTGCAGCCACCCCAGACCCAGCATCTTGGCCGCCATCCAGTCGGTGAGCGTGAACATGTCTCGCCCGGTGGACTCGCAGGCACCCAGCTGGTTGCGCACCTTGCCGTAGAAGTCGCTGTTGTCGTTGACGTCATCGTTGTACTCGACGTCGATCTTGGTCTGCTTGATGAAGTCGTTCAGAGTCGAGTTGTCCTGGTTGCGCGGGTCGATATAGGCGGGCCAGTTCGACCAGTTGACCATCGCCTCGTCAGCGGACAGGTCCTCGCTGGTGCACGACTCGGATTCCTGGCTGCTGCCCTCGACACCGCACGCAGACAACAGGCCCCCACCGGCCACACCCAGCGCACCGACGGAGGCGCCACGCAGCAGCGAGCGTCGGCTGACCGGACGGTGCAGACCGGGTGGCGGGGTGATGAGGGGCCGGTGACGGTTTCTCATGGTTGGTGTCCTTCCATCGGGGTCATCGGGGTCATCGGGGTCATGACGGCGAGCGGTCGGTGAAGACGGTGCGGTGCCAAGCCTTGCGCGCGGTGCCGGTCACATCCAGCATTACGTGCTTGACCTGCGTGTAGTCCTCCAGCGAGTAGCGGCTCATGTCCTTGCCGAAGCCGGACTGCTTGTAACCACCGTGCGGCATCTCGCTGATGATCGGGATGTGGTCGTTCACCCAGCAGCACCCGGCCTGGATCTCTGCGGTCACCCGCAGCGAGCGGTGCACGTCCCGCGTCCAGACCGAGGCCGCCAGCCCGTACGGGGTGTCGTTGGCCAGTGCGATGGCCTCGTCGTCGGTGTCGAAGGGGACCGACAACAACACCGGGCCGAACACCTCGTCGCGCCACAGCGAACTGTCCGGGCCGGCGCCGGTCACGAGAGTGGGCTCATAGAAGGCGCCGCGGGCCAGGTCACCACCGCCGGCACGGCCGCCGCAGACGACCTTGGCACCCTCGGCGCGGGCCCGGTCGACGTGGGCTGCGACCCGGTCGCGCTGCGCGAACGACACCAGCGGCCCCAGATCGGTGTCCGGGTCGGTCTGCATGCCCAGCCGCATGTCACCCATCAGGTCGGCCACCCCGGCGACAAAGTCGTCGTGCAGCGATCGGTGCACGATCGCCCGGGTCGCCGCGGTGCAGTCCTGGCCGGTGTTGATCAGCGCAGCGGCGACCGCACCGTGCACCGCCGCCTCCAGGTCGGCATCGTCGAACACGACGAACGGCGCCTTGCCGCCCAGCTCGAGGTGCACCCGCCGGACCCCGTCGATGGCGAGGGCGGCGACGCGGCGGCCGACCGTGGTCGACCCGGTAAAGCTGACCATGGCGACGTCATCGTGACTGACCAGGGTCTCGCCGGCGTCGGGTCCACGGCCGGTCACCACGTTGACGACCCCTGCGGGCATACCGGCGGCGGCGGCGGCCTCGGCGAAGGTAATCGACGTCAGCGGAGTAATCTCGGCCGGCTTGAGCACGATGGTGTTGCCGGCAGCGACCGCGGGCAGCACCTTCCAGGCGGCCATCTGCAGCGGGTAGTTCCACGGCGCGATCGAGCCGACGACGCCGACCGGCTCGCGACGCACGTAGGAGGTGTGGTCGCCGGAATACTCCCCTGCGGCGGCGCCCTCGAGCAGGCGCGCGGCTCCGCCGAAGAAAGCGGTGTTGTCGATGCTGCCCGGCACGTCGAACTCAGAGCTCAGCCGCAGCGGCTTGCCGGTCTGCGCGCTCTCGGTGCGGGCCAACTCGTCAGCCCGGCGCTCCAACTCGCCGGCCCACGCCAGCAGGACGGTCGCCCGCTCGGCCGGGGTGGTAGCCGACCACTGCTTGAAGGCCTCGGTCGCGCTTGCTACGGCGTCGCCGACATCGGCTGGGCCAGCAAGGTCGGCGGTCACCAACACGTCACCCGTGGCCGGGTCGACGATGTCAACCGACTCACCGGACGTACCCGCCCGGCGTGTACCGCCGACATAGTTGTGACCTGGACCATTCACCTGCCGCATGCTTGCAGAGCAAGGCCGCCCAGACAAGCGATTCCGTCGTCACGATTGTGTTTCACTACGGATTACGCCCTATCAGGGGTTGTGCGATGGCGGTCTGCACGGTCAGGATGCAACGCGTGACACGACGCGCGGACGGAAACGGCGTGGGGCAAACCACCCTGGACGCGACCTCCAAGGCCATCATCGAACAGCTGCAGCAGGATGGCCGCCGACCGTACGCGGCGATCGGCAAAGCCGTCGGGCTGTCCGAGGCAGCGGTACGGCAACGCGTCCAGCGGTTGGTCGACAGCGGTGCGATGCAGATCGTGGCCGTCACCGATCCGCTCGAGCTCGGCTTCGCCCGGCAGGCGATGATCGGCATCCGGGTCGAGGGGGACCTGGATTCGGCGGCCGATGCACTGGCAGCCATGGCTGAGATCGACTACGTCGTCATCACCGCTGGCAGCTTCGACCTGCTCGCCGAGGTGGTGTGTGAGAGCGACGAAGAGCTACTCGACATCTTGTCGCACCGCATCCGCACCTTGCCCGGCGTGCGGTCGACCGAGACCTTTGTCTACCTGAAGTTGCGCAAGCAGACGTACGCCTGGGGTGTGCGCTGAGCATCAGTGCCGCGCCGCGGTATGGCTCGCTGTCGCTGTGGCATGCCACCGCGGGTGATGATTGGTCGCCGCGACCGCCGATGCCGGGGCCGACCGATGTGGACGTGGCCATCGTGGGAGCCGGGTTCACCGGCCTGTGGACCGCCTACCACTTGGCGGTGGCCGACCCAACGCTGCGTATCGCCGTGCTCGAGCGCGAGGTGGCCGGCTTCGGCGCGTCGGGGCGTAATGGGGGGTGGTGCTCGGCGCTGTTCCCCGCATCAGCGGAACACCTCGCCCGAGCCCCGGGTCCGTACGGCGGCCGCGACGGGGCGATGCGTCAGCTGCGCGCCCTGCAGGGCAGCGTGCGCGACGTTGGCGCCATCGCCGCGGCCGAGGGCATCGACGCGCAGTACGCCCGCGGTGGCACGGTGTCGTTGGCGCGAACCCCGGTTCAACTGCGGCGACTGCGGGCGCAGGTGCGAGCCGCCCGCGCCTGGGAACAGGACAGTAACGACCTGCAACTGCTCGACGCAGCTCAGGCGCGGGCACGAGTCGCGGCCAGCGACGTGCTCGGTGCGACCTGGACACGACATTGCGCAGCCATTCACCCGGCACGCCTGGTTCGTGGGCTGGCGCGCGCGGTCGAGCGCCGTGGCGTGCGGCTGTTCGAGCAGACGGCTGTACACGAGATCGCGGCCGGTCGGGTCGACACCGACGCCGGTCGGGTGCGGGCCGACATCGTGGTGCGAGCCGCCGAGGGTTACACCGGCTCGCTGCAGGGCCATGGCCGCACGCTGGCGCCCATCTACTCGCTGATGGTGGCGACGGAGCCGCTGCCCACCACGGTGTGGTCCCAGTTGGGCGTCGCTGCGCGCGAGACCTTCAACGATGCGCGGCATCTGCTGATCTACGCCCAGCGCACCGCCGACGATCGGCTGGCGCTGGGTGGTCGCGGCGCGCCGTACCATTTCGGCTCTAAGGTGCAACCCGGCTTTGACCGGGTGCCTCGGGTGTTTGCTGCACTGCAGGCGACCGTCCGTGAGCTGTTCCCCACCCTCGCCGATGTTGGGTTCACCCACCGCTGGGGTGGGGTGCTGGGCGTTCCCCGTGACTGGCATGCCTCGGTAGGCCTCGACCGGGTCAGCGGGTTGGCCTGGGCGGGTGGTTACGTCGGCGACGGGGTCGGCTCGTCGCAGCTGGCCGGTCGGACGCTGGCCGACCTCATCACCGGCCGCGACAGCGATCTGGTGCGGTTGCCCTGGGTCGGACACCACTCACGACGCTGGGAGCCGGAACCATTGCGCTGGCTGCAAATCAACGCCGGGCTGCGCGCGATGTCTGCCGCCGACGCCGAGGAGCGGCTCACAGGACGTCCCAGCCTGCTCGCCCACGCCCTGTCGCCGGTGCTGGGCGGGCACTGATCCGGCCGCACCACATCCGCCTCGCGCCGGTTCACAGCAGCGGGCGAAGTGTGTCCAACACTCCCGGGTCCTCGATGGTCGAGGGGGCCTCGGCCTCCTTGCCGTCGGCGATGTCGCGCATCGACCGCCGCAGGATTTTGCCCGAGCGGGTCTTGGGCAGCGCCGGCACCACCACGACCGTACGCAGCGCGGCCACTGCGCCGATCTGGTCTCGCACCGCCGCGACCAGCTCGGCCTGGAGCTCGTCGGGGTCGACCTCGACGCCGGCCTGCAGCACCACGTACCCGCGGGGCAGTTGGCCCTTCATCTCGTCGGCAACGCCGACGACCGCACATTCGGCGACGGCCGGATGCTCGGCCAGCACCGCCTCCATCGAGCCCGTCGACAGCCGGTGCCCAGCCACGTTGATCACGTCGTCGGTGCGCCCCATCACGAAGACGTAGCCGTCCTCGTCGACGTGCCCTCCGTCCCCGGACAGGTAGTAGCCCTCATGCTCGGCGAGATAGGACTCCACAAAGCGTTCGTCGTCGTTCCACAGCGTCGGCAGCGCCCCCGGCGGCAGCGGCAGCCGCACACAGATCGCACCCTCGGTGCCCGCCGGGCACTCCTCGCCGGAGGTGTCGAGGACGCGGACATCCCACCCCGGCACGGGCACGGTCGGCGACCCCGGTTTGATCGGCATCGGCTCCAGACCTCGCAGGTTCGCCGCAATCGACCAGCCGGTCTCGGTCTGCCACCAGTGGTCGATGACCGGCACGCCGAGGGTCGCGACGGCCCACTCGTAGGTGTCCGGGTCGAGCCTCTCCCCCGCCAGGAACAACGTCCGCAGGCTGGAGACGTCGTGCTCGGCGAGCAACTCGGCGTCGGGGTCGGCCTTGCGGATCGCCCGGAACGCGGTCGGCGCGGTGAACAGGGCAGTCACACCGTGCTCGGCGATCACTCGCCAGAAGGCGCCCGCGTCGGGGGTGCCGACGGGCTTGCCCTCGAACAGCACTGAGGTCGCGCCGATCAGCAGCGGGGCATACACAATGTAGGAGTGGCCGACGACCCAGCCGACGTCGGAGGCGGTCCACCACACGTCGCCTGGTGAGACGTCGTAAACGTTGCGCATCGACCACGCCAATGCGACCGCGTGCCCACCGTTGTCGCGGACGATGCCCTTCGGCTTGCCGGTGGTGCCCGAGGTATAGAGCACATACAGCGGGTCGGTTGCGGCAACCGCGACACACTCGGCGGGGTCGGCGCGGCCGGCCTCCATCGCCACCGCCCAGTCGACGTCGCGGCCGTCCACCATGCTCGCCTCGGCCTGCGGGCGCTGCAGCACCACACAGAAGTCTGGCTGGTGAGTTGACCGCTCCAACGCCCGATCTAGCAGTGGCTTGTACTCCACCACCCGGGTCGGCTCGATGCCACACGAGGCGGACACGATAACCGTCGGTTGGGCGTCGTCGATGCGGGTGGCCAACTCGTTCGGAGCGAACCCCCCGAACACCACCGAGTGGACCGCACCGATCCTGGCGCAGGCCAGCATCGCGACCACCGCTTCGGGGACCATCGGCATATAGAGCACCACCCGGTCCCCCTTGCCGACCCCCAGCCGACGAAGGGACCCGGCGAAGGCCGCGGACTGTTCGGTGAGCTGGGCGTAGGTGATGGTCCGCTGTGTGTCGGTCACCGGGCTGTCGTAGATGATCGCCGCCTGGTCGCCGCGGCCGGCCGCCACATGCCGGTCGAGCGCGTTGAAACAGGTGTTCATGGTGCCGTCGGGAAACCAGCGCGCCCGGTGCGGATCAGAGGTGTCGAGCATCTGTGACGGTCGATGGATCCAGTCGATGCCGGCCGCCTGCTCACCCCAGAAGCCTTCCGGGTCGTCGATGCTGCGGCGGTAGGTCTTCTCGTAGGCACCCATGGGGACATCTAGTCATGCGCAGGCACTGTCTCGCCACCCCTGACCGAAAACAGCTTGAGCCTCCTGCCCGCAGGCGGCGATGCTGCCGCTGGTCCGTCCGCGTGTGAAAGGAGGCGTCGAGATGTCCACCACTGTCCGTGGGGCCGTACGCCTGCCCCGATCGCGACGCGCACCTGGTTGATCCGCCGGCAGCGGCCACCCGGGGTGGCGTCACCTCACTCCGGAGACCGGCACCATGCCTGCTGCATCACCCGACCCGACCAGTCTCGACCTCAGCGCCACCTTCGTGCCGGTCAACGAAGCATTGTGCGGCGGTCAACGCTGATCCACGTGGAACACCGTCGAGGGCGGGCCGACAGGTCGGACGCGGGTGGCAGCGAGCTGGCCGCAGGCGCCGTCGATCTCCTGCCCGCGGGTGTCGCGCACGGTGGTTGGCACCTGCTTGGCCAGCAGCCTCCGGACGAACTCGGCCTCGTCGGCAGGGTCGGAGGCGGTCCAGCGTGACCCCGGCGTCGGGTTGAGCGGGATCAGGTTGACGTGCACCCACCCCCAGTCGCCGTACGAACGCAGCAGGTCGCCGAGCAGGTCGGCCCGCCACGCCTGATCGTTGATGCCGCGCATCATGGCGTACTCGATGGACACCCGCCGCCCGGTGCGGGCGGCGTACTGCCAAGCGGCCTCGACGGCCTCGACGACCTTCCAGCGGGTGTTCACCGGCACCAGCTCGTCGCGCAGCTCGTCGTCGGGGGCGTGCAGAGACAGTGCCAGGGTCACCGGGATGCCCTCGTCGGCTAGCTGGTGCATACGCGGGACCAGGCCGACCGTGGACACCGTCACCCCGCGAGCAGACATCCCGAGCCCGTCGGGTGCCGGCTCGGTCAGCCGGCGTACGGAGGCCATCACGGCGCGGTAGTTGGCCAGCGGCTCGCCCATCCCCATGAACACCACGTTGGAGACTCGCGCCCGACCGCCGGGCACTTCATCGCGGGCCAGGGCGCGGGCACCGGCCACAACCTGCTCGACGATCTCGGCGGTGGACATGTTGCGTTGCAACCCACCCTGGCCGGTGGCACAGAACGGGCAAGCCATGCCGCAGCCCGCCTGCGACGACACGCACATGGTCACCCGGCCGGGGTAGCGCATCAGCACCGACTCAACCAGCGCACCGTCGTGCAGGCGCCACAGCGACTTGCGGGTGGTGCCCCGGTCTGCGGTCATCGTCTTCAGCGGCGTCATCAACTGCGGCAGCAAAGCATCGACCAGACGGGCGCGAGTGCTGGCCGGCAGGTCTGTCATCTCGGCCGGATCGTCGACCAGCCGACCGAAGTAGTGCGTGGACAGCTGCTTAGCCCGAAAGGCAGGCTCACCCAGTGCCACCACAGCAGCGCCGCGCTCGCTCCCGGTCAGATCTGCGAGGTGCCTGGGCGGCTTCTTGCGTCCCCGCGGCTCCTCGAAGACCAGCGGCAGTGACATAGCGACATCAGTGTCGCACGAGCGCGAATCGGGTCCGTGCGAACGCCTTGACAGCGAGCCGGC
>JACCYS010000298.1 GCA_013696365.1 Nocardioidaceae bacterium | reverse complement strand
GGGCGTAGATCGCCAGCGCCTCGTCCAGCGTGATCGTGAACAGCTGCTCCTCGGTGTCGATGGAGCGCGAGTCGGTGCCCTTCTTCAGGTATGGGCCGTAGCGACCGTTCTGCCCCGTGATCGGCTCGCCCGAGTCGGGGTCGGTGCCGACGGTGCGGGGCAGCGACAGCAGCCGCAGCGCGTCATCCAGCCCGATCGTGTCCAGGCTCATGTCCTTGAACAGCGAGCCGGTGCGCGCCTTGACCGCCTTGGCGCCCTTGGTGGGCACGCCTTCCGGCAGCTGCTCGGTGACGTACGGCCCGTAGCGGCCGTTCTTCGCCACCACGACGTTGCCGCTCTCGGGGTCGGTCCCGAGCTCGTGCTCGGCGCCGGCTGGGCTGGCGAGCAGCTCGCGCGCCTTGTCGAGGGTCAACTCGTCGGGCGGCAGGTCGTCGGGCACGTTGCCTCGCTCGCCGTCGGCGCCCTCGACGTACGGCCCGTAGCGGCCGACCCGCAGCACGATCCCGGACTCGCCGCCGTCGGCGTCGCGGACGGGGAACGTCGCCAGCTGCCGGGCGTCGATGTCACCGAGCTCGCTGACCAGCTGCTTAAGCCCGGTGCCGGGCGCCGTATCCCCCGCCGCGGCGTCGGCCGCACCGCCGAACCAGAACCGCCCGAGCACCCGCTGGGCGTCCTCACGGCCGCCGGCGACCTCGTCCAGCACGTCCTCGAGCCGCGCGGTGAAGTCGTAGTCGACCAGCCGGGCGAAGTGGTCCTCGAGCAGCCGGGTCACCGAGAACGCCAGCCAGCTGGGCACCAGCGCGGTGCCCTTCTTGTAGACATAACCCCGGTCGAGGATGGTGCGGATGATCGAGGCGTACGTCGACGGCCGGCCGATCTCGCGCTCCTCCAGCTCGCGCACCAGCGACGCCTCGGTGAAGCGGGCCGGCGGACGGGTCTCGTGGCCCTCGGCGTCCATCCGCGCCACTGCGACAAGGTCACCCTCGGTCAGCTGCGGCAGCCGGGTCTCCCGGTCGTCGCGCTCGGTGTCGGGGTCGTCGTGGCTCTCGACGTAGGCACGCAGGAACCCATAGAAGGTGATGACCCGCCCGGAGGCGCCCAGCTCGACGTCGGTGCCGTCAGCGGTGGCAGCACCGAGCCGCATCTGCACCGACTGGCCCTGAGCGTCGCGCATCTGGGAGGCGACGGTGCGCATCCAGATCAGCTCGTACAGCCGGTACTGGTCGCCGGTCAGACCGGTCTGCCCGGGCGTGCGGAACGACTCGCCGGACGGCCGGATCGCCTCATGCGCCTCCTGGGCGTTCTTGACCTTCGAGGTATAGGTGCGCGGCTTGTCCGGCAGGTAGTCCTCGCCGTACAGCTCACGGGCCTGCTCCCGGGCGGCGCTCACCGCGGTGCCGGACAGCGTCACCGAGTCGGTGCGCATGTAGGTGATGTAACCGTTCTCGTACAGCCGCTGGGCGATCTGCATGGTGACTGCGGCGCCGAAGCCGAGCTTGCGGCTGGCCTCCTGCTGCAGGGTGGTGGTGCGAAACGGCGCATATGGCTTGCGGGTGTACGGCTTGGCCTCGACCGAGCGCACCGCGAACGGCTGGTCGCGCAGCGCCTCGGCCAGCGCGCCGGTGCGTGCCTCGTCGAGGTGCACCACGTCGCGGCCGGGCGCCAGTTGGCCGGCGGCGGTGAAGTCTCGCCCGGCCGCCACCCGGGTGCCGTCGAGCGTGACCAGCCGAGCCGGGAACTGCGGAGGGTCGGCTTCACGAGCGGCGCCGGTCCCCGGGTCGGTGCTGGCGTCCATGGTGGCCTGCAGGTCCCAGTAGGACGCGGCCCGGAAGGCTATTCGCTCCCGCTCGCGGTCGACGACCAGCCGGGTCGCCACCGACTGCACGCGACCGGCGGACAGCCCGGACATGACCTTCTTCCACAGCACCGGGCTGACCTCGTAGCCGTAGAGCCGGTCGAGGATGCGCCGGGTCTCCTGCGCGTCGACCAACGACTGGTCAATCTCGCGCGGACTCTCGACGGCGGCCCGGATGGCCGCCGGAGTGATCTCGTGAAACACCATCCGGCGCACCGGCACCCGTGGCTTGAGCTCGTCGAACAGGTGCCAGGCGATCGCCTCGCCCTCGCGGTCCTCGTCGGTTGCGAGGAACAACTCGTCGGCGTCCTTGAGCAGTTTCTTGAGCTTGGTCATGTGGCTCTTCTTGTCCTGCGGCACCACATAGACCGGCTTGAAACCGTTGTCGATGTCCACGCCGAGGCGTGCCCAGGACTCTCCCTTGTACTGGGCGGGCACAGCGGCGGCATTGTGCGGCAGGTCCCGGATGTGCCCGATTGAGCTCTCGACGACATAACCGTCACCGAGATAACCCGCAATCGTGCGGGCCTTGGCCGGCGACTCGACGATGACGAGCCGGCTGCCGGACGTTGCTTGTGCCACGGTGCTCCTGCGAGGGGCGCTTGATTGAGCCGGATGGGAGTCAGACGCCGGACACGGTAACGCCTGGTCACAACCGCGCGCGCCGACCGTCCCTTTGCGGTGACCGGGTTGTGCTGTCATGTCCGGGCTCAGATTGGGTCACCGCCGCCGCAGTCATGCGCACTTGATTGCCCGCAGCAAACGGCACACGATGGGGGTGAGGTGATCAACATGGCAACTGCGCTGTTCGTGCTGGCCGTCGTGGTGTTCTTCGCGGCCGTGGGCCGCAGTGCCAGCCCAGCCAAGGAGCGGATGCCTCTGCGCTCGTGGACGTTGGGCGACGTGCTTACCAATGCTGCGCGTGGGCTGCGAGTGCACGCCTCGCTGTGGCAACCCCCCGGCGGAACGCTGTGGGCCGAACATCACGCGCGCCAGCGTGCTGAGCGACAGAGATCAGCCGGAGAGTAATCGGCTTGTCACGCTCGTAGGCCAATCCGTTCGTTCGCCAGATTCGTTGCCGCGGGTTCCTTAACCTCGATGACATGATCACGACACTGACCCGAACACGATCTGTGCAAGGGCCTGCGAGGCTGCTGGTGCCCGCGCTCGCCGTTGGCCTGCTCGCAGCGTTCCTGCCGGTGGCGCCGGCCGTAGCCAACGATGTCGGCAAGTGCGGCATGTATGCCATCGGACACCGCGGAGACCACAGGAACTACGACGAGAACACCATCGGTGCCGTGACTGGCCTGTCCCACTCCGAGACAGACCTACGGGTCACCAAGGACGGTCAGTTTGTCTTGATGCACGACCGGAACGTCCGCCGTACCACCAACGGCGAGGGTTACGTCGACGAGCTCAGCTGGGACTACATCCGCAGCCTGCGCACCGAGCCGCGCGGGGACCGGGTGCCCACCTGGCGGCGAACGCTGCGAGCGATCAAGCGCTCCGGCACCGTGCTCACCGTCGAGGTGAAGAGCTATAGCACCACCTGGACCCGGAAAGAGCTGCGCGAGGTGGTGCGGCTGGTGCGTCGGTTGGGGCTGCGCGACCAGGTCTTCCTCGGCGGCTATGCGGGCGCGTTGCCGGTGCTCGAGGAGGTAGCCGCCGACATGCAGCTGTACTGGCGTCCGGACTTTGGCGACCGGGTGACCGCAGCGACAGTGAGCGCACACAGCGCCGCCGCCGTGCTGCTCCTCCCCCGCGACCTGAACAAGCGAGTCGTCCGCAGGGCACAACGAGCCGACGCAGTGGTGTGGGCCCGGCGCAGCAAGAAGCCGCATGAGTTGACGATTCGGCAGTACTGGGCGCAGATCGCCTCATCGGGCGCCGAGGGGCTCTACACCGACACCCCGTTCAAGTTCGACCGGTGGTGCCGCTAGCCCTCCCAGGGCACCGTGAGCCACCCCTCGGCTAGCAGCTCTCGGACAACCGTCACCTGCTCGTTGCCGAGCGCGGCACCGTCGGCGCCGAGCAGCTGGGCCAGCGCAGCCAGCACCTGGCCGAGGGTGAGATCACCGTCGCAGGCACCGAGCATGGCGGCCTCGACGGTGTCCACCGGACGTGCCCGCTGCACCCCGCGGGTGCGGCGCAGCACGATCCGAGCCGGGTCGGAAGCGCCCGGCTCGCCGTACGTCTCCTGCACCACGTCGCCCGCCCGCACCAGCCGGGCGGCTAGCAGGGCGTCATCACCAAGATCGGCCAGCGCGTCGGCCCGGTCGGCCCAGGAGGAAACCTCTGCACCGACCGGCTGCTCGATGGCGTACGGCCAGTCCTCAATCCGCAGCGTCGGCTCGGTCCGGTCTGTGCGGCGCAGGCACAGCCACCCCATGCCGACCGCCTCGACCCCCTCGTCATCCATCCAGCTGAGCCACGAGTCATAGCGCGACCCCCACTCTGGCTGTCCGCTGAGGCCGGCGTCGGCCAGCCACATCTCGACGTACTCTGCCGGGTCCAGCACCTCCCGTTGCAGCACCCAGGCGTCGCATCCCGTGCCGGCCAGCCATCCACCGACCCGTTCAGCCCAAGGCTCATCGCGAGCGTGCACCCAGTTGGCAAGCACCTGGCACCAACCGTTCGGGGCGAGATGTGCTGGTGCCCCGGTGACGATGCGCCGCACCACCTCGTCACCCGGCAGACCGGAGTCGCGGTAGATGAGCTGCTGATCGGTTGCCGGGGAGACCACGAACGGCGGGTTCGTCACCACCAGGTCGTAGAGCCGGTCGCCGGCAGGCTCCCAGAGCGAGCCGCTGCGCAGGTCGACAGGCCGCTCTGCCAACCGGGTCGTCAGCCGGGCCATCGCCAAGGCGCGGGGGTTGACATCGGTGCCGACCACCCGCTCGGCGTGTGTGCCCAGGTGTAGCGACTGCACCCCGCAGCCGGTGCCGAGGTCCAGTGCCGCGGCAACGGGGCGCCGGACGGTCAGCTGCGCCAGCGTGGTGGACGCCGGGCTGACCCCCAGCACGTGATCGGGTGCGACTCGACGGTCCGTTCCGTCCAGCCCGGGAGTCAGGTCGCTGACCACCCACCAGTCGTGCCGGTCGTCGCCGTACGGTCGCAGGTCCACCGCCGCGCGCACCTCGCCTGCGCTGCGCACCAGCACTCCAGCGGCCACCAGCGGGTCGACCAGCCCGGGCAGCGCGCGGTCGGCTGCCGATGACGCAACGGCAGCCTGCAGCGGCCACAGACGTGTCAGCGTGGCCAGCACAGTGCCGGCGACCTGCTCGGCGCCGGTGGCCCGCAGACCCGGCACGGTGGCGTCCCGCAACAGTGCGGCGTGCGCAGCACCACCCAACAGGTCGGTCACTGCGCCGACCGTGTAGTCGGCCGCCCGCAATGCCGGGCGCAATCTGTCGAGCACGTCGCCGTCGAGTAGGTCGAGGTCGATCGGACCGGCGGCGATGGTGGAGTGGGTGCTCATGTCACGGCAGGTTAGGCCCGCTCCGATACGCTCCGACGCTGAGCACCGCGGCGTGCACTCCGACGCCCTCATGTCGAAGGACGGTTGGCCATGACCCGCGCCTACCTGCACATCGGGGCGCCCAAGACCGGCACCACCTACCTCCAGGCGGTGCTGTTCCGCAACCGCAGCCGGCTGCGTCAACAAGGCGTTCTGTATCCCGGCGAGCACGCCGATGCGCACTTCCGCGCCACCCTCGACCTGCGTGGGCTGCGATTCGGGGGTTATGACGATCCCGGCGTGCAGGGTGCGTGGGACCGGCTGGTCGCCGAGGTACGCGCCTTCGACGGCGACACGGTGATCGTGTCTCATGAGCTGCTCGCCGGTGCACCCAGCGAGCTCATCGATCTGGCACTGGACCACCTCGATGGCATCGAGGTGCACGTGGTGCTGACGGCTCGTGACTTGGGCAGGCAGGTGCCCGCGGTATGGCAGGAGATGGTCAAGAACAACCAGACCCTGTCCTACCAGCGCTATCTCGAACAGGTGACCGGTGCCCGCAAGGGACGGGGCGCGCGGATCTTCTGGCGGCAGCAGGACGCCGCGGAGATCCTGGACAGGTGGTCCCGGCGCATCCCCGACGACCGGGTGCACCTGGTCACCGTCCCGCCGCCGGGTGCCGACCCGCTGCTGTTGTGGCAACGGCTGTGCTCGGTGATGGGTCTGTCACCTGGGCACTTCGACGCCACTGCGCCGAGGGTCAACGCCTCGCTCGGGCTCGCCGAGGCCGAGTTGGTGCGGCAGGTCAACGAGGCCCTCAGTGGACGGCTGGACTGGCCCGACTACGCCCCGCTCGTCAAGGGCGGGCTGGCCCAACACCTGTTGGCAGCGCGATCGGACAGCACCCGTGCCCGGGTGCCGGACGACCTGCGCGGTTGGTTCGACGGAGTCGCCACCGAGATGATCGATGCCCTGGCTGTGCGCGGCTACAACGTGGTTGGCGACCTGGAGGAGCTGCGGCCGGTGCACGGTGACGCCGGCGCAGCGGCCGCGCCAGCAGTCGAGGAGGTGTCGGCGGCGGCTGCCTATGCGCTAGCCGAGTTGCTGGTTGCCGAGGCGGAGCGGGGCCGCAAGGGCACTGCCGGGCTGGTTGCCCGAGCCTCCGCCAGGTTGTCTGGGCGCAGCAGGCACCTGGCCCGCCGGCTGCTGCCCGACCGGCTCCGGCGGACACCACCACCGCGGTAGCGAGCGCCCCAGCAGGCGCCCCGAAAGCCGCTCAGGCGGCGGTGGCCGCCGTCGCCCCGCTGGTGTCGGGGTCGCCAATGGCGACCGGACGCCGCTTGGTGATCACCAGGGCCACCGCGATGATGGCGGCGGCGACTAGCGCGATTAAGACGCGCACCACGATGTTGGCGTCGTCGCCGATCGACAGCGACACGATTGCCGGCGCGATCAGCAGGGACACCAGGTTCATCACCTTGAGCAGCGGGTTGATAGCCGGCCCGGCGGTGTCTTTGAAGGGGTCGCCGACGGTGTCCCCGATGATCGTGGCCTCGTGCGCCTGCGACCCCTTGCCACCGTGCGAGCCGTCCTCGACGAGCTTCTTGGCGTTGTCCCATGAGCCGCCGGCGTTGGCGAGGAAGACCGCCATCAAGGTGCCGGTACCGATCGCACCGGCGAGGAATCCGGCCAGCGGGCCGACACCGAGGCCGAAGCCGACCGCGACCGGGGCGAGAATTGCGAGCACACCGGGGGTTGCCAGCTCGCGCAGCGAGTCGCGGGTACAGATGTCGACCACCTTGCCGTACTCGGGTCGGCCGGTGCCGGCCATGATCCCGGGGATCTCTGCGAACTGCCGGCGCACCTCGTACACGACAGCGCCGGCGGCGCGCGAGACCGCATTGATCGCCAGCCCGGAGAACAAGAACACGACGGCCGCACCGATGACCACGCCGACGAGTACGTCGGGGTTCACCACCGAGAACAGCTCGTTGGGGTCGATGGCCTCGCCGGCCTCGGTCACGATCGCATCGGTGTAGGAGCCGAACAGCGCGGTGGCCGCGAGGACGGCGGTGGCGATGGCGATGCCCTTGGTGATGGCCTTGGTGGTGTTGCCCACCGCGTCCAGGTCAGTGAGGATCTGCGCGCCGGCCTCGTCGACGTCACCGGACATCTCCGCGATCCCCTGCGCGTTGTCGCTGACCGGACCGAAGGTGTCCATCGCCACAATCACACCGACGGTGGTGAGCAGCCCCGTGCCAGCGAGGGCCACTGCGAACAGCGAGACCGTGACCGACGCCCCGCCGAGCAGGAACGCGCCGAACACCGCGCCGGCGATCACCAGTGCGGTGAAGACTGCAGACTCGAAGCCGACCGACAACCCGGAAAGGATCACGGTGGCGGCGCCGGTCAGGGCAGTCTTGCCAACATCCTTGACCGGGCGGTGCTCGGTGCCGGTGTAGTAGCCGGTGAGCGACAAGATGATGGCGGCGAGCACGATGCCCAGCAGCACCGCGATGACCGCGATCAGCGCCGGGTTGCCCTCTCCGTCCGCAATGCCACCGTCGAGGTCGGCGAACGATGTCGGCAGGTAGAGGAAGGCTGCGACCGACGTCGCGAC
>JACCYS010000221.1 GCA_013696365.1 Nocardioidaceae bacterium | reverse complement strand
GATTGCAGACCGAAAGAGAGCCACACCCGCAAGCGGGTGGGCAGCCGCGTGGAGAGCCTCCCGCCGGACACCTAGACCGAGTCTGGCCAGACACCGATCCTGAGGGAAAGTGTCAAGTAGCCGTGCGAGTTCATCCCCCTCGCCGAGACCACCGGCCTCATCGTGGATCTGGGTGCCGCGGTGCTGCGATCGGCCTGTCGACAGGCATCGGAGTGGCGATTGCGGCACCCCGCAAAGGCGATCACCGTGGCGCTGAACCTCTCCGTGCGGCAGTTGCATGAGCCGGGCATAGTGGACGCCGTGCAGCAGGTGCTGACTGAGACCTCGTTGGACCCGGCCGCTCTCGTGCTCGAGGTCACCGAGGGCACACTCACTGAGGACCTGGACGTGGGCCGGACGCTGCAGCGCCTCCGCGACAGCGGGGTCGCTGTCGCGATCGACGACTTCGGCACCGGGTACTCGTCGCTGGCACGGCTGCGAGACCTGCCAGTGGATCAGCTGAAGCTGGACAAATCGTTCTTGGCGGACCTCGACGACGACGGCGCAGCACCGGTCGCCGCTGCTGCCGTTGCGCTCGCCCATGGCCTCGGCCTGAGCGTCGTCGCCGAGGGGGTCGAGACCGAGCAGCAGCTGGCGTTCGTTCGCCGCCACGACTGTGACTTCGCTCAGGGGTTCCTGCTCCATCGGCCGGGCTCCGCCGCGGCCGTCGACCACCTGCTCAGCGTCGAGAATGCGTGGCTCCCGGGTCCGCGGGACGGCGTCCGTGACAGCCTGCAGGTAGCTCCCAGCGCCCCCCCGGCTTCGATGGCCAGCCACCGCGAAGCCGACGGCGGGCGGGCTGCGCAGCAGCACCACTAGGCTGGGGAGAATGAGTTCCTACGACGCGGTCGACCGTGAGCCGGACGGCAGCTTTAACCGTGACACCCGCTATCTCGATGCCCGCATCACCGCCGACGGCCGTAGTGGTTGGCCGGTCGAGTCCGGTCGTTATCGGCTGATCGCGGCGCGGGCCTGTCCCTGGGCCAGCAGGGCGATCATCGTCCGTCGACTGCTCGGGCTGCAGGATGCGCTGTCGGTTGGCCTGCCGGGCCCGACCCACGATGAGCGCAGCTGGACGTTCGACCTCGACCCCGGGGGCAAGGACCCGGTGCTCGGCATCGAGCGCCTCAAGGAGGCCTACGAGCGCGCCGTGCCCGGGTATCCACGGGGCATCACGGTGCCGGCCATCGTGGATGTGCCGACCGGTGGGGTGGTGACCAACGACTTCAAGCACATCACCGTCGACCTCGAGACCGAGTGGGCGGCACTGCAACGCGGCGGCGCCCCGGACCTGTACCCCGAGCCGTTGCGCGACGAGATCGAAGAGGTCAGCGAGGCCAACTATCGCGACGTCAACAACGCCGTCTACGAGGCCGGCTTCGCGGCCAGCCAGCAGGCGTACGAGGAGGCGCACGACCGACTCTTCGCCCAGCTGGACAGGTTGAGCGAGCGGCTGCAGACGCGGCGCTACCTTGTCGGCGACACCATCACCGAGGCCGACATCCGGTTGTTCACCACACTGGTGCGCTTCGACCCCGTCTACCACGGCCACTTCAAGTGCAACCGCAACAAGCTGACCGAGATGCCGGTGCTGTGGGCCTACGTCCGTGACCTGTTCCAGACGCCGGGGTTCGGCGACACCGTGGACTTCGACCAGATCAAGCGGCACTACTACGTGGTCCACACCAGCGTGAACCCCACCCAGGTTGTGCCTGCCGGCCCTGATCTGGCCGGCTGGATCACACCGCATGGACGAGAGTCGCTGGGTGGGCGGCCGTTCGGCGACGGGACCCCGCCGGAGCGAGAGGACCTCAGCCAGACCCAGACCCAGAGTCACACCCCGGCCTGAGCTGGAGCCATAGTGGGCTGATGGGTGCCGAGCGGGTCGTCGTCGCCGCGGCGATCATCGACCACGGCCGGGTGCTGGCGGCGCGTCGGCGACGTCCCCCGTCGAGCGCCGGTGGCTGGGAGCTGCCGGGCGGCAAGGTCGAGGCAGGCGAGTCGCCGGCCGATGCGCTGGCCCGCGAGGTGCACGAAGAACTCGGGTGTCAGATCGTGGTGGGCGACCGCATCGCCGGAGCGCAGCCACTGCAGTCGGGTCTAGTGCTGCATGCCTACGAGTGCCGGCTGGACACGTCCGGCTCGGCTGAACCAGTACCCGTCGAGCACGACGCCACGATCTGGTTGGCGCCGGAGGATCTCGATCGGGTGACGTGGTTGCCGGCTGACCGTCCATTCGTGCTCGCGCTGCGCGAGCGCCTGCTGGACGGCGAGCCGTTGCCGGGCGGCAACGTCGGAGGCTCGGTGCGGATCGGCTCGACGGTGCGCCGCCCCACCGG
>JACCYS010000220.1 GCA_013696365.1 Nocardioidaceae bacterium | reverse complement strand
GGGGTCGACCTGCTGGTCGCGGTGGCCTACCTGGTGGCTATGGGCTCCATCGGCTTGGCCGTCTCGTCTCGCCGGCTCGGCACCCTGCTGCTGCGCTGACCCGCTCGGGGGCGTACGGGTTGGACGGGCGGGTAGTGGCGGCGGCGCAGCTGGGTCAGCGCTCGGCCCCGCGCAACACGTCGAGAAAGCCGAGCTCGGCCGCGTTGTCGCGGAGCATCGCCTCGAACAGCGGCCGGGTGTCGTCCAACGCCCAGGACAGGTGCCCGAACGCTTCCAGCGTGACTGTGCCGTACAACCGCGCCCACTGCCTCAGGTACACGTAGCGCAGCCCCAGCGGCAGCGGTTCTGGCCCGCCCTGCTCGGACTCCTCCAGCTGACGACGGACGTCGTCGGCCAGGTCGTCGTCGGCGGGGATCGGGAAGGGCCGTTCTCGCCACAATTGGACGAAGACGTCGCTGAAGGTACTGCCGAACACCTCGGCGCCCCGTTCTGTGCAGGTGCACTGGCGCGTCACCGCTAGCAGAGGATTGGCGAACAGCAGGCCGTACTCGAAGCGGTGCGCCAGCGCCCACTCGCGAAACGCCCAGGCCATGGCGACGAGCCGGGCTGGCGCGGCGTCTCGTGGTGGCTGCCCGGCGACGGCGTCGCGGGCGTCGATCAGCGCGGTAGTCAGCTCTGAGTACAAGCGCTCGCCGAGCTGGTCCACCAGGTCGTCAAGGCTGCTGACGTACCGGTACAGCGCGGGCGCGGTCAGTCCGACGTCGCGCGCGACCCCCCGGAGCGTGAGCTCCTCTCCGCGGGCGACGATTCTGCCGGCGGCGTCCAGGATCTCGTCGGTCGTCTGCCGATGAATCCGCGCGCGCCGGTTGACAGCAGTCATGTCGCGCAGCATAGTAAACATCGTTTACCGTGAACACCGTTCACTGACATGACGATCATTCATTTCCTGTTTACCTGGAGCCGAGATGCAGCGATGGGGACAGCTCATCACCCGCCGACGCTGGACGATTCTGGTCATCGCGGCCCTGACCTCGGTGCTCGCCGGGGTGTGCGGCGCCGGCGTGTTCGGTGCACTCAGCGACGGCGGTTTCGAGAACCCGGACAGCGAGTCGGCCAAGGCATCCGAGGCGATCGTCGAGACGTTCGGCCGGGTCGACGCCGACGTCCTCGTCCTCTACGCCGCCGACGGCGGGGAGCGGATCGACTCGCCGGCGGGCGAGCGCTCGGTGACCACGGTGGTCGACGTGCTGCCAGCCGATCTAGTCGACTCCGTCGTGACTCCGTGGAACGTGCCGGCACAGCAGGCACCGGGACTGGTCTCCAACGACGGTGGCACCGCGCTGGTGGCGATCACCCTGGCGGGAGACGCCGATGAGGACCGCGCCGACGCTTACGAGCAGATCCGCCCCGACCTGGACGCCGAGGGGCTGCGCACCCAGGTGGGAGGCCCCTCGGCGGTGTTCAGCGACGTCGGCGAGCAGGTCGGCGCAGACATCGGCCGGGCCGAGTCGCTCGCGATCCCGTTGGTGCTCCTGCTCAGCCTGTACGTGTTCGGCAGCGTCGTGTCCGCGCTGCTGCCGGCGCTGCTCGGCGGGATGGCCATCATCGGCTCGTTCGCGGTGCTGCGACTGCTCACCACCGTGACCGACGTGTCGGTTTTTGCCATCAATGTGATCATCCTGCTCGGGCTGGGGTTGGCGGTCGACTACGCGCTGTTCATGGTCAGCCGGTTCCGCGAGGAGCTGGGGCGCGGCCATGACACCCCCGGCGCGCTCGTGGCCACGATGGCGACAGCGGGTCGCACCGTGGCCTTCTCTGGGCTGATCGTGACGGTTTCGCTGGCCTCGTTGCTGCTGTTCCCGCAGACGTTTCTGCGCTCGATGGGGTTCGGGGGAATGGCTGCGGTGCTGGTGGCCATGGTGCTGGGGCTCACCGTGCTGCCCGCCCTGCTGGCGGTCCTAGGCCCGCGCGTGGAGCTCGGTGCGTTGCCGTTCCTGCGGCGAGGCCGCGGCCGGCACGCCGCTGCCGGGGGTCCGGGCGCGTGGGCGCGCATCGCGCACGCCGTGATGCGTCGCCCGGTGGCATTTCTCACCGCCACGGTGGTCGGGCTGCTTGCGCTCGGCCTGCCATTCCTGCAGGTGCAGTGGACCAGCGTGGACCATCGGGTGCTGCCGGAGGGCACGCAGAGCCGCACGGTCGCGGAACGGCTCGAGACCGAGTTCCCCGCCGAGGCGGGGTCGATCGCCTCGGTGGTGGTCAGCGGCGCCGACCGGGCCGAGGTGGCGGATTACGAGCAGCGGCTGAAGTCGGTGGCCGGGGTCACTGACACGCAGACCGTCGACAGCAGCGGCGACCAGACACTGGTCGAGGTCAGCTATCCCGACCAGGCGCAGACCGAGCCGGCCCGCGAGCTGGTTCAGGGGTTGCGTAACGTCCCGCCGCCTGATGGGGCCACGGTGCTCATCGGCGGCGAGACCGCCGCCCTGGGGGACCTGCTCGCCGACCTGGGCGACACCCTGCCCTGGATGGGGCTGATCGTGGTCACAGCCATGCTGGTGCTGCTCTTCCTCGCCTTCGGCTCGGTGGTGCTGCCGGTCAAGGCGGTGATCGTCAACGTGGTGTCGGTGGCGGCGTCCTTCGGCGTGGTGACCTGGATCTTCCAGGACGGGAACCTCGCCGATACTCTCGGCTTCACCCCGCTGGGGGCGTTGGACGCCACCCAACCGATCTTGATGCTGGCGATCCTCTTCGGGCTGTCCATGGACTACGAGGTCTTCCTGCTTTCGCGCATCCGTGAGCGTTGGGACCAGACCCACGACAACACCGAGGCGGTGGCCACCGGGCTGCAGCGCACCGGCGGCATCATCACCAGCGCAGCACTGTTGCTGGCCGTGGTCATCGGCGCCTTCGCAACGTCGGGGATCGTCTTCATCAAGATGATCGGCGTGGGCATGCTGGTGGCAATCGTGCTCGACGCCACTGTCGTACGCGCGCTGCTGGTGCCGGCGGCGATGCGGCTGATGGGCACCGCCAACTGGTGGGCGCCCGCCCCGATGGCGCGCTGGTGGCAACGACACGGGCTCCGCGAGGGCGGCGGCTCCGGCGGTCCCGGCCCCGACAGCGGTGACGCCAATGGCGGTGACCACGACGTACAGCCCCAGGCCGCCGCGCCCGTCGACGACCGCATACTGGTGCGGTGAAGCACAGCGAGTTCTGGTTGCGCATGGAACACCAGCTCGGCGGGGGATACGCCAGGGTCTGGGCGCAACAGCAGGTGCTGGCCGAGCTGGATGGGCACACCGTGGATCAGGCACTGTCCACGGGGGAGCCGCCCCGACGGGTGTGGCGTGCGGTCTGCCGGGCGCTCGAGCTGCCACCAGCCGAGTGCTGAGCGGACGGCCGGCGGCGGCTGGGGCTGGGGCTGCTACCAGGTGAACCGCAGCACGCTGCTGATGAGCAGTGTCCACCCGGCCTGGGCGGCCAGCCACCGGCGCCGGTCATGAACGTCCAGCCAGGCCACCAGCGGCACCAGCCACAGCATGAACGGCAACCAGATGCGCTCGACCTCGGACTTCGACAGCCCGGACAGGTCGGCGACGACGATGGCCGCGGCCCCGCCGAGCGCGAGCAACCAGGCCGCGGACCACTGCACGGCGCTGGCTCGCACCTGCGCAACCGCACGCCCAACTGCGGCCACGACAGCGGGGCCGACGCAGAAGCACACCACCGCAAGGTTGGCCCAGATCCAGTAGCTGTAAGGCCGGTTGCGCGCGATACCCATGTAGTAGCGGTTGACGAGCCGCTCTTGGCCCTCCAGCCACCAGAAGCCGAGGGCTGCGAAGACACCGACCACCACCAGTGCGCCGAGCACGGCCGGCAGCAGCGGGCGGACCGTACGGGCAGCCGCCAGCACCGCCAACGCCAGCGTGCCAACCAACAACAGCCCGTACGACAGGTTGATCCCGATGCCGAGGACGACCCCTGCACCGGCCCCCAAGATCGCCGCCCGGGGCCAGGTCGGTGCCATCGCGGCGGCGGCGAGCACCGCCAGCCCCCAGGCGGCCACCGCCATGAACACCCCGTCGGCCGACACCACCGACCAGGCAACCAGCGGGGTGAGCACCAGGAACGGCGCCAGCACCCGCGCTCGCTGCTCGTCGCCGAGGATGCGCAACGTGACCAGCACGGCCACGATCGCCGTCGAGCCGAGCGCGGTGATCACCACCCCACCCCACACCGGCCCGCCCAGGCCGATCCGGTCCAGCCACAAGAAGCTCAGAAACGTCAGCGGTGGGTGCCCGGCGACATGGGTGATCCACTGCTCGTCGCCGCGGATGTCGACGCGGTCGAGGAAGGTGGGGATCAGGGTCGTCAGGTCGTCGACACGGGGCACGTCGACCAGATACTCGTGGTCGTTGGTCAGCGGCTTCGTGATGCCCGACCACCCTCGGATCAGCGCTAGGCCGACCGACCACACCAACCCGGTGAGCCAGCTTGTCAGCAGCAACTGCCGCCAACTGAGCCGCTGCGCCCAGGTGGCTCCCTGCGTGGTGACCAGCAGCGCGACGCCCGCCGCCAGCGGCAGACCGGGCCCTATCGTCGGGTTCAGGAATGCCGAGATCGGCTCCAGCCAGGCGTGCACGTCGCCCCACCAGCGGCCCCACTCCTCACCGGTGAAGGCCAGCAGCAAGGCGCCCGCGGCCACCGCTAGCGCTATCCACTCCGGCCGCCTGTCCGGGTGCGTGAGGTCGATCTGCCCGGGTGGCAGCCCGGGCTCCGCAGACGCCGGCCCCGCAGGCGTGGGGCGCGGTGCCGGCGAGCTCACGCGGGGTCGACTCCGATCGCCTCGCTGACCGCCTCCCATAGCCGGGCTCGGCCCCCCGGCGTCTCCTTCTGCCACGGTGCGTAGGCAAGCGGGCGCGGACGCCGGTCACTCCAGAACACCCCACTGGCGCCGGCGGTCACCGAGCCTCCAGGTGCGGCGACCAACCAGACCGCCGTGTCGGCCCCCTCTTCGCTGCTGCGGAGAACCGGTCCGATCACCTTATGGAAGCCGGGCAGGGCGTCGGCGATGCCGGGCGTGTCGGACCAGCCGGGGTGCATCGAGTGCACCGCCACATTGTCGATCCGCAACCGGTCGGCCCACATCTGGGCAAGCACGACCTGCATCCGCTTGGTCCGGGCGTACGCATCGGCGCCGGACCACTCCCGCTCCTTCGCCTCGATGTCATCGGTGTCCAGCTGGCGGGTGTACATGCCGCCAGACGACACCCACACCACCCGCGCGTCCCCATCGGCGACCAGGACCCCGCGCAGCAGGTGGGTCAGCAGGGAAGGGCCGAGCACGTGGGTCGCGTAGACCAACTCATGGCCCTGCGCTGACTCTTTACGCTCCGGCGGCAACACGCCGGAGTTGTGCACGAGGCCGTGCAGCTCGTCGACGCTGCCGGTCAGCTCGTCGGCGTAGGCCCGCACAGAGTCGAGGTCGCTGATGTCGCAGATCTCGGTGACCAGGTCGACCGGCCGGCCCACGTCGTCGCGGATGCCGCTGGCGGCCTCGTCCAATTTGCTCTTGGTACGCCCCACCAGGTGCACGGTGCCACCCAGCCGCGCACAACCCGCAGCAGTGGCGGCACCGAGGCCGCCGCTGGCTCCGGTGACCACCACATGTCTGCCGGCCAGCGCGTCCGGTGCAGGGTCGGGCGGCCACCAGGCCTGCCGCACCAGCGGTCCGATCCGGGAGTAGCCAAGGACCACCGACTTGTCCAGCGCCCAGTCGACGACATGTGTGATACGCACGCCGACCAGACTAGTCGGCGCAAGCCGGTGTGCTGGCTGGCAGACTCAGCGCCCGTGACTGCATGTGCATCCTCCCCCCGTGCCGATGTCGCCGTGATCGGTGGGTCGGGGTTCTACGAGTTTCTCGCCGATGTCAGCGAGGTCGAGCTGACCACGCCGTACGGCGACCCGTCCGCACCGGTGTCGATCGGCGGTCTCGACGGCCGGCCGGTCGCGTTCCTGCCGCGGCACGGCCGCAACCACGCCTATCCCGCGCACCGGGTCAACTATCGGGCGAACATGTGGGCGCTGCGCTCGCTCGGGGTCGGCCAGGTCGTCGCCCCGTGCGCGGTCGGTAGCCTGCGGCCCGATCTCGGTCCCGGCGCGCTGGTCGTCCCGGACCAGCTTGTCGACCGCACCAGCGGACGGGTCCAGACCTTCTACGACGCCGGCGCCTGCCACGTCGGGTTCGCCGATCCTTACTGCGGGCGGCTGCGCGGCCACATCCTCG
>JACCYS010000216.1 GCA_013696365.1 Nocardioidaceae bacterium | reverse complement strand
GAGTACCGAGCGGGCAGTTACCAGGTGGTGGTCCGGCAACGCGCGGCGGACGGCACGCTCGATGAGCCTCGGGTGGTGACCAGCGGCAGCGACTACGCCCTGCACCCGAGCCTCGCGGTGACCACCGGCGGATCGCTGTGGTGTGCCTTCGATGTGCTCACGGTGCAGGGACACGGCGGTTCCGGGCCCACCAGGCTGCGGCCGGCGGACAGCGTCGGGGCCGACCCCACCCAGATCGAGGGGATGCGGCTCGCGGGTGAGTTCGTACCGCCCGAGCTGCGACCAGACATCAGTGCTCACCTGCGGGCTGTCCGGATCGACCCGCGCGGTTTCGCCGAGCCCGCCGGGGTGCTCGCGCCACACCTGGACGTCGTGCCCGGCGGGTTGCCCCGGCTGTGCGCCGACCCGTCCGGCGGACTCACGATCGCCTATCGGGTGCACCGGCGGTTGCCGTTGATGACCTACTACTGGGAGGTGGCAACCCAGGCGCTCGGCCCGGCCGGGTGGGAACCACCGGTGACGATCCACGGAAGTGACGGCACGCTCGAGGAGCCTGCCGTCGCCGCGCTGTCCGATGGTGCGCTGGTTGCGTTGCAGAGCGACGGCCGCCTCGAGCGCGGTCTCGCCTGGACGGAGGGGTTCGGTGGCCGGGCATGCCCCGACCTGCTCGAGCACCACGGTCAGGTGGTCTGGCACGGCATGCAACGCACCGGCACCATCAGGTCGGCGGCTGTTCAGTCGGCCGGCCCCCCAGGCAGTGTCGCGGTCGGCGCCGCGGGCACCGCACTGCACAACGACGACCGGTTGGAGTCCCGGGCCTGGACGTCAAACAAAGGCCAGACCCAGCGCTACCGCACGACGGCACAGTCAACCGAGTACACCGTCTACTGGGGGGACCTGCACCGGCACTCGCTGATCAGCCGGTGCACCGCCGGTGACGAGCCGACACTGGAGGACTTCTACCGCTACTCGTGGGACGTCTGCGAGTACGACTTCTGGGCGGTGACCGACCACTCCGAGAACAGCACCGACTACCAGTGGTGGTCCATCCAGAAGATCGCCGACCTGTTCCGCGTCGATGGTCGGTTCGTTCCGCTGTACGGCTTTGAGTGGACCGGGCTGATGGGCCATCAGAATGTCATCTACGGTGACGTGGCCCGCGGAGCGCCGATCTTCTCCTCCTACGCCGCCGGATCCGACACCCCGGCGGGGCTGTGGGAGGGGCTGGCGCAGTATCCGGCGCACCCGGCCATCACCATCCCGCATCACCCCGGATCGGCGATGGTGCCCTACGACTGGGACTACGGGAGCGAGCAGTTCCTGCGGCTGGCGGAGGTGTTTCAGGCCTGCCGTGGCAACTACGAGGACGACGGCTGCTTCCGGCAGTACTCCGACGGCACCCGCCCGGGCACGTTCGTCTTGGACGGACTCCGGCGCGGTCAGCGCTTCGGCCTGATCGCCTCGTCGGACCACGGGCACGGTGCCAGCTATGTCGGGGCGTACGCCGAGCGCCTGGACCGGGCGTCGGTCTTCGAGGCGCTGCAGGCCAGACGGGTGTTCGCGGCCACCACCAGGGATGTGCTGGTCGACTTCCGGGTTGGCGGGGCATTCATGGGCGAGGAGGTCAGCCTGAGCGGGCCACGGGTGGTCGAGGTCTTCGCCCGCGGCTACTGCGAGCTGGCCCGCGTCGACGTGCTGCGCGACGGCGTGACCGTGCACAGTGCCGTGCCCGACCTCGACCTGCCGGAGGGTTGGCTGGCGTTGCCGTTGCGGATGGAGTGGGGGCAGAGCCCGGTGCAGGCCGACTGGAGCGGACGCCTGCAGGTGGACGGCGGTGACGTCGTGGCAACCTCCTACTGGAGCCCGGAGATCGTGGCCGCGGACCGGCACAGCGTGCGCTGGGTCGCGCAGACAAAGAGTTTCGGCGAGTCGTACGGCTCCCAGCGCGGCGGCGTCGAGGTCACCGTTGCCGGGCCTGCCGACGCCGTCGTGCATGTCGTGACCCCGCAGGCAACACTGCGGGTGCCGCTGGGTGAGCTGCCCGACAGGGTCGTGGG
>JACCYS010000211.1 GCA_013696365.1 Nocardioidaceae bacterium | reverse complement strand
CAGGCTGGTGTCCTGGTGGCCGTACGGTCGCCGCGCACGGCAGGCGCCGTACCATGCGACAGGTGCACATCGGACGCCGCCTCGCACGGCCGCTTGCGCGCACCAGCCTGCTGGTGCGCTACGGCGTCATCAGTGGCCTGCTCGTGCTGTGCCTCGCGCTCGCGCTCGGCTACGTCCTGGCGTCGACGGTCTACGACCGGGCGTTGGCGCAGAGCGAGCAGACCGCGGCCAACATCGCCCAGCTGGCCGTGGGTCCGCTGCTCCAGCGCGACGACTTCGACCAGGGCGCCGTCGCGCCCGAGCGCCGCGAGCGGCTGACCGGGGCGATGGAGACGCTGGTGGCCCACCGAACCGTCGTCCGGGTGAAGATCTTCGACCGCACGGGCACCGTGCTGTTCGCCGACGACCCCGACCTGATCGGCCAGCGGTTCCCCGAGGACCCCCACCTGCAGGCGGCACTCGGCGGCCAGCGATCCAGCGACCTGGACGAACCAGACTCGGCGGAGAACGCGTCCGAGGCCTCGCTCGGTGGTCGGCTGCTTGAGGTCTACGTCCCCATCCGCAAGTCCACGGCCGCGGGTGCCGACCGCGACGTCGTCGGTGCCTTCGAGATCTACCTGCCGTACGAGCCGGTGGCCAGCAGCGCCGAGGCGGACGCCCGGCGGCTGGTGCTCTGGCTCGCCGGCGGGCTGGTCGTCTTGTGGGCAGTCCTCTTCCAGCTTGTCGCCGCTGCGTCGCGGCGGTTGCGCGAGTACGCCCGCGAACAGGCGGAGCGGGCACAGCACGACGCGCTCACCGGGCTGCCCAACCGCGTCCTGCTCGCCGACCGGGCCAACCAGGCGCTGCTGGTCTCGCGGCGCAGTGGCACCAGCACGGCGTTGCTGATAGCCGACCTGGACCGGCTGAAGGAGGTCAACGACACGCTGGGGCACCACTTCGGTGACCTGTTGATCTCCGCGGTCGGTGCCCGGCTGCGCGGTGAGCTGCGCGAGGCCGACACGGTCGCCCGTCTGGGCGGCGACAAGTTCGCCGTGCTGCTGCCCGAGGTGATCGGCGTGGACGCCGCGCTGGAGGTCGCCGACCGGCTGGTGGCGGCCATGCGTACCCCGTTCGACATCGACGACGTGAGTCTGGAGACGGGCGCGACCCTCGGCCTGGCGAGCTATCCCGAACACGGGCGGGACGTCGTCCGGTTGCTGCAGTGTGCCGACGTGGCCATGTACGCCGCCAAGAGCGACCGCCGCGCCGTACGCGTCTACGACCGGAGCATGGACGCGTTCACACCGGACCGGCTGGCCCTTTTCGGCGAGCTGCGCCGCGCCATCGAGAACGACGAGCTGTCCGTGCACTACCAACCGCAGGTCGACATCAACAGTGGGCAGGTGACCGGTGTCGAAGGGCTGGTGCGCTGGCAGCACACCGTCCATGGGCTGCTGCCACCCGACGACTTCATCCCGTTGGCCGAGCACACCGGCTTGATCCGGCCGCTTACCTGGTCGGTGCTGCGGATGGCGGCGCGTGCGTGTCAGCGATGGCGTGCGGCAGGACTCGACCTGACGGTGGCGGTCAACCTGTCGGTGCGCAGCCTGCTCGACGAGGACCTGGTCGCCCAGCTCGACCACCTGCTCGCCGACGCTGGCCTGCCCGCGTCCGCGCTCGAACTCGAGATCACCGAGACGACCGTGATGGCAGACCCCGAGCGCAGCCTGGCCGTGCTGGCCGACCTGCGGGGCCTCGGCGTGCGGCTGTCGATCGACGACTACGGAACCGGTCAGGCCTCGCTGGCGTACCTCAACCGCCTGCCGGTCGACACGCTGAAGATCGACCGGTCGTTCGTCATCGCCATGCTCGGCAGCAGCAACGACGCGGCCATCGTGCGCTCGACCATCGAGCTGTCCCGCAGCCTCGGGCTCGGGGTCGTAGCCGAGGGCGTCGAGACCGAACAGACCTGGCAGCGGCTGCGTGAGCTCGGCTGTGACGCCGCCCAGGGCAACTGGCTGGCGGGCCCGGCCCCGGCGGACAGCGTGCCGGACCTCGTCCGGCGGTTGGAGCGACGCCTCGGCGGTGCGCCTGCCCGCGCTTGAGCCGCTGCCGACCTGAGCCTGGGCCGGCTGCCGGGCCACCCGCGGGCCCAGGCCCGGGTTCCGAGCCCATCCGCCGAGATGCCGCGGATCGCACGTTGCGGACGGCCTCAACATGCAGATGGCGGCATCTCGGGGTACGAAATGCGCGGACGGGCGCAAGAAGGGGGCCGGTCAGCGTGGGGACTGGTCGGCCTCGGTCTGGTCGACGGGCCCGGGCCCGGGCGGTTGCCGCTCGAGGTCGGCGACGGTCGGGGTGCCGAACATCGGCATTCCCTGGCCGCGGCGCAGCAGACCCCAGACCACCGGCAGCACGATCAGCATCAGCAGCCCAGCGCCGGCGATGAGCAGCGGGTATGTCTCGTCCTCGCCCGCGCCGAGCGGAGCCCAACCGGACTTGTCGAGCAGCGCCAGCCCGGACATCGTCAGCACGATCACGATGCCGCGCCGGATCACCGACGCGGGCACCCTCGGGGCGATCTTGGAGCCGATGATGGTGCCCGGCACCGAGCCGATGACCAGCGGCAGCAACAGGCCCCAGTCAAGGCCGTGGGCGTAAATGTTGGCCAGCGCCGCCGCGAGCACCAACGGCACGGCCTGGACGAGGTCGGTGCCGACGAGCTTCACCGCCGACAGCGTGGGATAGAGCATCAGCAAGGCGATCATGATGACCGACCCCGAGCCCACCGAGGTGACGCCGACGAGCGCGCCGCCGACCGCACCCACCGCGATGGTCGGCAGCGGGCGCACGACGGGCTGGCCGCCGCCGGGCTCGCCCGCCCGCACCCGGCGCAGCTGGATGTACAGCCGCACTGCGTACGTCGAGGCTGCCAGCAGCAAGGCGAAGCCGATCGCCATTTTGAGGGTGTCGTCCAGCGCGGCCGGGTCGACGAACGCGCTCAGCAGGAACGGTCCGAGGAACGCAAACGGCACCGAGCCGAGGATCAGCCAGCCCGCGAGCTTGATGTCCGGCGAGCCCTCGCGCCAGTGCACCGCGGCCCCGCCGGTCTTGTAGACCGCGGCAGCGGTCAGATCGGCGGTGACGACGGTGGCCGCGTCGCCGACGCCGAGGAAGATCAGGGCAGGTGTCATCAGGGCGCCACCGCCCATACCGGTGATGCCGACCACCACGCCGACCAGGAACGCGGCGGTGACGACCTTGAGATCGATCCCACCGACGACGAACACGTCGGCAGCAGTCAGCATGCTGGTGAGGATCATGATTCTCCGGGGATGCGGGTGGCGATTGGTGTCTGCGCCGTGAAAGACGACTGAATCAGTAAACCATGCCAACTATCACCTGAGGTGTCGAACGCGCGTGCCGACCGGGCGTCAGGCCAACCAGCCCTCGGTGCGTAGTGCCGCCAGCACCTCGTCGACGCAGCCGTCCAGGTCGCGGCCAGTGGTGTCGATGCGCACGGTGGCGTCGGTGGGCTCCTCGTAGGGCGACGAGATGCCGGTGAAGTCGGGGATCTCGCCGCGCCGTGCCTTGGCGTACAAGCCTTTGCGGTCACGCCGCTCACACTCGGCGAGTGGGGTGGCCACGTGCACGAGCACGAACCCGCCGCCGGCCTCGGCGACCATCTGCCGCACCTGCTGGCGGGTGCTGTCGAACGGGGCGATCGGCGAGCAGATGGCGACCCCGTGGTGCCGGGAGATCTCGGCACTAACCCAGCCGATGCGGGCGATGTTGGTCTCGCGGTCGGCCCGGCCGAAGCCGAGACCTTTGGAGAGGTGGTGGCGTACGACGTCACCGTCGAGGCTCGTCACGGTGCGGTCGCCACGCTCCAGCAGCCCGTCCACCAACGCCCGCGCGATCGTCGACTTGCCGGAGCCGGACAGGCCGGTGAAGAACACCACCAGCCCGCGCCGGTGCCGAGGTGGCCGTTCCTGGTCGACCACTGCCTGTACCGCCGGCGGCAACTCGCCGCCGAGCTGCGGATGGTGCACGTCGGCCGTCGACCAGCTGCCCACCACATGGTCGCGCAGGGCACGGTCGGCGTCGGTGTCCGGACCGCTCGGATCGCGGCGGGCAACCGGCGCGGCGACCACCTCAGCGTCGGGGATCAGCGGTGCGGCGGCCAGCGTCGCGCGGATCAGCCCCGGTCCCGAGACGCCCTCAGGGGTGCCGCTGCCGACGCACGCGACCAGCAGCGGCCGTCGGCCGCTCTCGGCGGCCAGCCGCACGATGTCGTCGACGGCGGCCCTGCTCAGCGGCGCGGTCACGGCGACCGCGAGGGTGTCGCCGCCGTCCCCGTCCGGCCGGCGGTAGCAGCGGCGGAACGGACCGAACTCGTGGTGGCCCAGGGGCTCGACCCCGCCGACCACACCCGTACGCCCATCCGGCATCGGATAGGTGCCGTCGATGTGCACGCGGGCCAGCGGCACGCCCTCGGGGTCGAGCAGCTCGAGCTCGCCGTCGCTGCCGGCCACCTGGTCGGCCGCCTCGGCGGACAGCGCCAGGGTGAGCGCAGGGCGGCCACCCTGGTCGCCGGGGCGGGTGAAGCCGGTCTGATCGCCGGCACCGTCGATGAAGCCACCGCTCAGCAGCTCGAGGTCGTCGAGCTCGCGTTGGTGAGGAGTCCACTGCAGCACGTTGCCGATCATGCCAGTGCGGCACCGTGGTCCATGACGGGTGGTTCACCGGGTAATGTCACGCTTTGTGATCGGTGCAGCGAAACCCCCCGCTCGCCAGTCACGCGGTGTATCCGTCGACTTTGTCGAGGTCGTGCGTTCTGGCTTCGTCGAGTGCCGGCACCGCGGCTCGGCGGTGGCGCTCGCCGCCGACGGCGAGCAGCTGCTCTCATACGGTGACGTGCAGGCGCCGATGTTCCCCCGCTCGTGCCACAAGCCACTGCAGGCGACAGCCATGGTGCGGCTGGGTCTCGACCTGCCGCCGCTGCTGCTCGCGCTGGTGTGCTCGTCGCACTCGGGCGAGACCGTGCAGGTTGCCGGGGTGCGGCAGATCCTGCGCGGTTGCGGGCTGACCGAGGGTGCGCTGCAGACCCCGGAGGACTGGCCGTTCGACGACGACGCGCGCGAGGCCGTCATCCGCGAGTGGGGCAGCCGGTCGTCGCTGTTGATGAACTGCTCCGGCAAGCATGCGGGCATGCTGGCGACGTGTGTGGCCAATGGCTGGCCGACGGACAACTACCTGGACGTCGACCATCCGTTGCAGCAGGCGATAGCACGCACGCTCCCCGATCTGACCGGTGAGCCGGTGAGCCATGTCGCCGTGGATGGGTGCGGAGCGCCGCTGTTCTCGGCGAGTCTCCTTGGGCTCGCTCGCGCGTTCAGCAGGTTGGCGCTGGCTGATGCCGACAGCGCCGAGGGTCGGGTGGCTTCGGCGATCCGGGCGAACGTTGAGATGGTGAGCGGTTCCAGGCGGGATGAGGCCGCGCTGCTCGCCGCCTTCCCGGGAGCGATCGGCAAGGCCGGGGCCGAGGGTGCCTACGTGGTGGCCCTTGCCGACGGGCGGGCGGTCGCGGTCAAGATCGAGGACGGGGCGTACCGGGCGCGCCCGGTCGCGATGGCGGCGATGCTGCAGCGGTTGGGGCTGTCGCACCCGGTGCTGGACGCGCAGGCCCGGCCGCCGGTTCTGGGGGGCGGTCGAGTGGTCGGTGAGTTGCGAGGGGTGCAGCACTGACGACCGGCGTGAGCCGTCTCACGCCCGGCTCGCTTGCATGAGCAAGCACCTGCTAGCACCATGGAGTCATGGCCCGGTTGGACATGACCAAGACGGTCGGCACGGTGGGAGAGTACCTGCGAGAGCAGCGCAACTCTGCCCAGTTGTCGCTGCGTCAGGTCGCTCATCTTTCGGGAGTGTCCAACCCGTACCTCAGCCAGGTTGAGCGCGGCTTGCGCAAGCCGTCGGCCGAGGTACTGCAGGGCCTGGCCAAGGCGCTGCGCATTTCGGCCGAGACGCTGTACGTACGAGCCGGGATCCTCGATCCCGACGAGGACGGCTCGCGCTCGGTCGAACTCGCGGTGCTGGCCGACCCCAGTCTGAACGAGCGGCAGAAACAGGCGCTGCTCGGCATTTACGCCGCTTTTCGGGCCGAGCCAACGAGCCCGGACACCGATGGTGACCACACCCCACGTCCCGAGGAGGACCTCTGATGGCACGCACCAAGACCAAGACCCCCACCCCGCTGTACGCCGTGCTCGGCGCCGGTGACCTTGTCGCCGAGCGGCTGCGCTCGACGGCCGCCCAACTCGACACCGACCCCAAGGCGCTGCAGAGCCAGGTCCAGGGCCAGGTGCAGTCGGTGCAGTCCGCCGCGCAGCACCAGTTCGACAGCCTGCTCAGCGAGCTGCGGGCGCTGCCGGACCGGGCACAGGCCGCCGCCTCAGGGGCGTTCGGCCAGGCCGCCAACGTCTACGGCGACCTCGCCGACCGCGGCGAGACCCTGGTGACCCGGGTGCGCAACCAGCAGTCCACCCAAGACGCTGCGTCCGCAGCCAAGACCACCAAGTCACAGGCCAAGGGCACCGTCACCACGGCACGCAAGCAGAGCGCCCAGGCTGCCAAGGCAACCAGCACCACCGCCAAGAAGCAGACGGACAAGGTTGCCGCGCAGGCCAACAGGACCGCCGAGCAGGCCAACAAGACCGCCGAGCAGGCTGGCGAGACCGGCGAGCAGGCCAACAAGACTGCCGCGCAGGCCGGCGAGGGTGTGAAGGCGACGAAGACCACCGCCAAGCGCACCACCAAGAAGGCCACCAACGCGACCGCCCCGCGCGCCAAGGCGACTCGCACCAGCGCCGGCAAGACGGCCGAGGCGACCACCAAGGCTGTCGCTGATGCAGCAGCCAAGGTCGGCGACTGATCGCAACACCGCGCGCTCTGCGCGCATGCAGGTGGGGTCGATGCCCGCGCCGGTACTCTTTCCGGCGTGGGCATCGACCTTTTCAGCGTCCAATCCAACCTCGAGCTTGTGCTCGCGCTGGTGCTGTTCGGGGTGAAGGCCTTCGCGTTCGTCGACGCGGTCAGCCGTCCCGCCCCGGCCTTTGTGGCGGCCGACAAGCAGACGAAGGTCTTCTGGGTGCTGGTGCTGGGGCTTTTCTTGGCCGCGGCGATGTTGTCGTGGCAGCCGATCGGCCTGATCAACCTCGTCGGCACGGTCGCCGCGTTCGTCTACCTGGCCGATGCTCGGCCCGCCCTGCGTGCCATACACGGCGGCAGCAACCCCGGCCCGTACGGCTGAGCCAGGTGACGTGGTGACGGTGCGGGTCGAGGTAGTCCGCGGCGACATCACCACCCAGCAGGTGGACGCGGTGCTGAACGCGGCGAACGGCGTCATGCGCGGCGGCGGCGGGGTGGACGGCGCGATCCACCGTGCCGGTGGCCCGGCTGTGCTGCGGGACTGCATCGAGCGCTATCCCGACGGTTTGGGCACCGGTGAGGCCGGTTGGACGGGGGCCGGTGAGCTGCCCGCTCGGTACGTCATTCACGTGGTCGGGCCAGACCGGCATGCGGGTGAGACCGATCCAGGGCTACTGGCCTCGTGTTACCGCAATGCGCTGATGGTGGCCGACGAGCTCGACGTATCGACGCTCGCCGCGCCACTGGTGTCGGCTGGCGTGTACGGGTGGCCGCTGGACGACGCGGCCCGCATCGCGGTTGGCACGGTTCGCTCAGCCGACGGCGCCGTCGAGCTGGTGCGGTTCGTCGCGTTCGGCGCAGACGCCGAGGCTGCGCTGCACGCCGCGCTGTGAGGGCTGTCGTACGAAATGCGCGGATCCCGGCCAGGGAGCCGGCATCAGCGGCGGGCGCGGGCGGCGGTCTTGGCCCGCTCGTGCGCGTCCAGTGCGGTCTTGCGCAGCCGGACCGCCGACGGCGTCACCTCAACGCACTCGTCGTCGCGGCAGAACTCCAACGACTGCTCCAGGCTGAGTCGCCGCGGCGGCACCAGCTTCTCGAAGTTGTCGGAGGTGGCGGAGCGGACGTTGGTCTGCTTCTTTTCCTTCGTGATGTTGACGTCCATGTCGTCGGCGCGGGAGTTCTCACCGACGATCATCCCCTCATAGACCTCGGTGGTCGGCTCGACGAACATCGTGCCGCGCTCCTGCAGGTTGGTCATCGCATACGAGGTGGCGGCACCTGCCCGGTCGGCGACCAGCGACCCGGACCCGCGGGTGCGCAGCTCACCGAACCACGGCTCGTACGCCTCGAACACGTGGTGCGCGATGCCGGTGCCGCGGGTGTCGGTGAGGAACTCGGTGCGAAAGCCGATCAGCCCACGGGCCGGCACCAGAAACTCCATCCGGATCCAGCCGGTGCCGTGGTTGACCATCTGTTCCATCCGGCCCTTGCGGACGGCCAACAGCTGGGTGATCGTGCCGAGGTACTCCTCGGGGCAGTCGATGGTCAGCCGCTCGACCGGCTCGTGGGTCTTGCCGTCGACCTCGCGGGTCACGACCTGCGGCTTGCCCACGGTCAGCTCGTAGCCCTCGCGCCGCATCTGCTCGACCAGCACCGCGAGCGCCAGCTCGCCCCGGCCCTGCACCTCCCAGGTGTCCGGCGAGCCCGTCGGCAGCACCCGCAGCGACACGTTGCCGACCAGCTCACGCTCCAGCCGCTCCAGCACCAGCCGGGCCGTCACGAGCGTCTTCTTCTCTCGGCCGGCCAGCGGTGAGGTGTTTAGCCCGATGCTCATCGAGATCGCCGGCTCGTCGATGGTGATCGGCGGCAGCGGCCGGGTGTCGTCGAGGTCGCAGAGGCTGTCCCCGATGGTGATCTCGGGGATGCCGGCGATCGCCGCTATGTCGCCCGGGCGGGCCGCGGCCACCGGCACCCGCTCCAGCGCCTCGGTCAGCATCAGCTCGGAGATGCGGACGCGCTCGACCTGGCCGTCGCGGCGGCACCACGCGACCGTGTCGCCCTTGCTCAGCGTGCCGGCGTACACCCGCACCAGCGCCAGCCGGCCGAGGAACGGTGAGGCGTCCAGGTTGGCCACCTGTGCCTGCAGTGGGGCATCCGGCTCGCACGCGGGGGCCGGGACCGCGTCGACGATCGTCGCGATCAGCGGCTCGAGGTCGTCAGAGTCCGGCATGGTGCCGTCGTCCGGGCGGGTCAGCGACGCCTTGCCCGCGCGGGCCGAGGCGTAGACGACCGGCAGGTCGAGGATGTCGTCACGGTCCGGGGCGTGGTCGTCGGCCAGGTCGAGCAGCAACTCGTACGCCTCGTCGACGACTTCGGCGATCCTGGCGTCGGGGCGGTCGACCTTGTTGACGACCAGCACCACCGGCAGCTTGGCCTCCAACGCCTTGCGCAGCACGAACCGGGTCTGCGGCAGCGGCCCCTCCGAGGCGTCGACCAGCAGCACCACACCGTCCACCATCGCCAGCCCGCGCTCGACCTCACCGCCAAAGTCGGCGTGCCCGGGGGTGTCGATGATGTTGAGCACCAACCCACCCTCAGGGGCGCTCGGGCCCTGCCAGCGCACGGCGGTGTTCTTGGCGAGGATTGTGATCCCCTTTTCGCGTTCCAGGTCGCCGGAGTCCATCACCCGGTCGGCGACGTCCTGGTTGGCGCGGAAGGCCCCGGACTGCCACAGCATCGCGTCCACCAGGGTGGTCTTGCCGTGGTCGACGTGGGCGACGATCGCGACGTTGCGGAGGTCGGTGCGGGTGCTGGGGTCTGGCGACGGCATGGCGCGGCAGGGTCCTTCGGGATTCGGTGGTGGGCTCGGCGGGGAGGCAGAGGCGAACGGAGGGGCGGCGGCGCGGAGCGGGCCGCTATGGGCCAGCCTACCGCTGGTCGCGCCCGGCGGTGCCGCCGCGCGTTAGGTGCGGTGGGCACCGGGTCGGGGCCTGTGATGGTGCCTGCCGCACCGAGTGGAGCGTTGGGCCCGGGCCAGGAGTCAAGCAGCGCTCGGCGCCGGGTCAGTGCGCGTACGGCGGGGTCGCCGACGAGTCAGCGCCACCCCAGTCAGGCACATCGCCCCACCGACGTACGCGAGCGTCGAGGGCGCCTCGGCCAGCAGCACCCAGCTCATGGCCACCGTGATCGGGGGCACCAAGTACGTCGTGACTCCCAGCCGGCTGGCGTCGATGTGGGTCAGCGCGTAGCCGTAGGCGGTGAACGCGATGGCGGTGGGGAACACGCCGAGGTAGACCCACCAACCGAGGTCGACCGCCGGCAGGTCCGCAGCCTCCCGGACCAGGTCGGGCGCGAACGGCAGGCAGGCGACCGCGCCCACGGTGCACGCCACCCACGTGACCTGCAAGGCGGAAAGTCGTGTCATCACCGGCTTCTGCACGACCAGGCTCACCGCGTATGCAGCGGCGGCCAGCAGGCAAAGTCCGACACCGAGTGGGTCCCGGTCCCCGTCCGGGGTGCTAGCCACACTGATCACCACCACCCCGGCGAATGCACATGCCAGCCCCACCCACAGAGTTGCTGTCGACTGCTCCTTGAGCACCAGCACGGCGAGCAGGGCGATCAGCACGGGGGCGACCTGGATCAGCATCGCCGCAGTGCCCGCGTCCACCCGCCGCTCGCCCTCGTTGAGCGCTACGTTGTAGATGCCGAACCACAGCAACCCGATCGTCACCAGGCGTGGCCAGTCCGAGGCGACGGGTCGACGCCAACCGCGGGCGGTCAGCACCGCCCCCAGGCAGAGCGACCCGACCACCAGCCGCCCCAGGCTCAGCGCGCCGGGGGAGATGTCGCGGCCGAGGTGCCGGATCGCCACGAACGCCGAGGCCCACAGCACCAACGCGGTGGCGGCGCCCAGCAGCGGGAGCAGCATGGGGGTCGTGGCCTGCGGGTCTGTGGCCGAAC
>JACCYS010000206.1 GCA_013696365.1 Nocardioidaceae bacterium | reverse complement strand
GCCCTGGGCGTCGACCCAGTCGGGCAGCAACCCCCAGGCGTCGGGAGTCAGGGCGGTTGGCTCGGCGGAAGGATCGGGCACGGTCGTCGACGTCACGGCGGCGATCCTGCCGGGGGCTATGCCAAGGCCGCATCATGGGCCCATCAGCCGCACCCTGCGGGCACCGCTGGGTGTGTCCCTCCCAGTCAGCGAATCGTGAGGTCGCCCGGTCGGCCTGCAGGTGCACGCCACGGCGGTCGAGCCGGCGGGCTGCGGCAGCGGCGTCGAGGCCGACGCTGCGCGCGAAACCCGTGCCGTGCTGCACCGCAGTCGCTTGCACGTCAAGACGCATTCCGCGCCGAACCTGGACCGGCGACTCGCCGGGGGCGCGCAGTTGCACCCAGACCTGCTCGCCGCGCGCCTCGATCCACAGACCCTCATTGGCTGGCACCGCCACCACCGCCGCGCCTCGTACCAACACCGGTCGGTCAGTGCGAGCGGCCTTGACCACACCCCGCGGAGCCACCGCTGCAGCCGCGGGCCCGGACACCAGCGGGCCTTCCGGCAGCGCTGCCGCGACGACGCCGGTGAAAGGCTGGCTCCGGCTAGGCATGCCTGCTGCTCCGCCGAACCACACCACAACCGGAGCCGGAAGCAGGCCGGCAAGTCCTCGTCGCCGAGACATCAGCGGCTCGCTGAGTGAACCGCAGGTGGCACAGCGCAGTAGGTGCGCACCCGCATCGAGGCGCTCTTGGCGTCTGCGGTCACCCGTAGCCGCGCCACCCCGACGGCGCACCCGCGACCACGTGGTCGTGCAACACCGGTCGACGCAACGAGAACGCATCCACGCACGGGCCGGCGCCCAGCATGAACTGCAACTCCTCGAGCGCCAGGCTGGTGACATCGGAGGCAGCCGCCACCGCCAGCGACCCGTCGTGGGTCAGAACCGTGACACCCGATCCGTACGCGGGCAAAGAGTGCACCACCGCGTTACACAGGCATTGCAACCACGGTTGCCCCGGCGCCCCGGCACTGAACTCGGCGGCGACGAGCGCCGAGGCAGGCGAGGCGCAGTGTGCAGGCTCATTCCGCCGCGGTGGCCGAGTGCAAGTCCTTGACCACCACGAACCCCCAGCCTTCGTGCTTGGCTCGATACACCGCCTGATCCGCGGCGTCGATCAGATCGCGTGCATTACACGGCCTGGCGGTGCGGGCGGCCCCGACGCTGACCGTCACCACGATCTCGTGCCCGCCGGCATGCACGGGTCGGGTCAGGGCGGCGCGGATCCGTCCGACGATCGACTCCAGCTCCTGGTCGACGACCTCTTCGACGGTTCCCAGGTCTTCACAGACGGCAACGAACTCGTCGCCGGACATCCGCGCCAGCGTGTCGCTCACCCGCAGCACGGACGACACCCTGCGCGCCACCTCCGCAAGAACGACGTCACCCGCGGTGTAGCCCAACTCGTCGTTGACCTGCTTGAAGCGATCTACGTCGATCAGCAGCACGGCCAGCGCTGACTGGTGCCGCCCGGTGGCTTCCGCGGCATGCTGTACCCGGTCGAAGAGCAGTGTCCGATTCGGTAGGCCGGTCAGCTCGTCGTGGCTGACCCGGTACTCCAGATCGCGCCGGGCCAGCGTCGCCAGGTCCCGGTCGGCTGCCATTGCCACATACGAGGCGGCCACGTCGGCGAACAACGTGGCCGCTTGCAGATCGCGGTCGCTCCACCCCCCGCGACCGTGCGGTAGAGATCCAGCACGCCCCAGGACCGGCCTCGCGCGAGCAGCGGCACGGCGACCATGGCACCCACACCAGCGCGCTTCGACGCGGCGACAAACTTCGGCCAGGTGCCGGATGACGCGATGTCCTCGATGATCACGACCTGCTGCGTCGCCGCGCTGGCTTGGCACGGGCCTTCCTGCAGGTCTTGTTGCAACTGCTCGACCGCAACCAGCGTCTCCGAGGCGTGCACGAAGCGCAGGCCGGTGTCGTGGGTAGCCATGATCCCGCTCCATCGACAGTGAGGGTTTCGATGGCCGTACGGCACAGGTCGCGAAGCATGTCGTCGATGCTGAACTCAGAGCCAGCGGTCATCGCCAGCCGGTTGAGGGGTGCCACCAAGCCGCTGAACGGCGAGTCGGTGGCTTCAAGATCGGGCGCAGTCGGGTCGAGCGGGTCTATAGGTAACACAGAGTTGTCGGTCACGTGGTCCCTTCGGCGGGCAGAATGATTCGGCCGTGCCGCCACGGTCCGGGGCTGCTACGTCTTCAGCATGGGCCAGCCTCGGGCGGCTGGCATCGTCGGCTCACTCACCGTTTCCTGCTTCGCCCTGAGCGCGTCGCCGGTGGCGGTTCGTCGGCTTTGACCGCGCCCCGCTCCCCCAAGGGCTGCGGCTCTCCGGTGGTGGTGTCGTGCCGGGTTTGGCCCTCAGACTCCGCATTCAGCTCGGCGCCCAGCAGCACCATCAGCGCGGTGATCCACAGCCAGCAACAGCACCACAACGCCTGCCAGACTGCCGTACGTCTTTCCATAGCTGCCGAAGTTGTCCACGTACAGCGAGAACACGACCGAGGCTGCGACCCACAACAACGTCGCGGTGACAGCGCCGGTGCTGACCCAGCGCACCCGGGCAGAGTCCCGGTCGGGGCCTACCCGATAGACCACACCGAGCGCGACGATCATCAGCATGACCAATCCACCCCAGCGGGCGATCTGCACGGCAACTTCAGCCACTACGCCGAGGCCCAACTGGTCCAGGACGGCCGGCAGGACCGCCACCAGACCTACTGCGATCGCCAGGAACACGAGGAACCCGAGCGTCAGCAGGAGCGCCAGGCCACGCTTCTTGACGAAGCCACGTGTCTCCTCCTCGTCGTAGGCGAGGTTGACCGCCTCCAGCAGGCCCGCGATGCCAGCCGAGGCGCTCCACAGGGCGAGTGCGATGCTGACGATGAGTCCGACGCCGAGCCCACCGGACGACGTCGTGGCCAGCGCACTCATCTGGTCCGCCAGCAGTGATTGCGCGTCGGCCGGCAGACCGGTGAGCAGATTGTCGATCTGCCGCTGCACATCCGCCGGATCGGTCACCAGCCCATAGGTGAGCACCGCAGCGATCAGGCCCGGGAACAGCGCCATGAACCAGGCGTAGGCCACGCCGCCGGCCAGCAGCGTGAGGTGGTCACGGCCCATCTCGGCGAAGGTGCGCTTGAGCACGGCGAGCCAGCCGCGAGCGGGTATCTGGCTTGGCCGCTCGGCGTCTGCCCCCGGCGGCTCGTGCTGCGTCGTCGAGGTCGTCGGGCTACTCATGTCCGGCGTCAACTCCTGGTTGTTCTCGGTTGCTGGCTGCGGGTCGCCAGTCTCCCCCAACCGAGTTGCCGCTCTTCAGATCAGCCGAGCAGGCCGGCGTGCTGCTCGGTGTCCACCTGCTGCGGCAACTCTTGGTCGGCCTGCTGGGCGTTGCCGGTGTCGCCTTGTGACTTGAGCATGTCGATGATCTGTGACTTGTCGATCTGCACGGTTCGCCCCTCGGGTCGGTCGACTCTGACCTCCCCGCAGTACCCAGGCCAAGTGGACTGAACCGCGAACGCCCGCCCCAGCCGCGCCCGATGTTCGAGTGGCCCGCGGGGCTGTCAACGGGTGATTGCCACCTTGAGTGCCTTCGTCTCCGCCGCGCGGCCGAACGTGTCATATGCGTCAACGATGTCGTCGAAGGCGAAGTGGTGGCTCACGAACCGCTCCGGCGTCAGGGGCCTTGAGCCACCAGCTTGAGCAGCATCGGAGTGGTTGTGGCGCTGACCAGACCGGTGGTGATGGCCACGTCCTTGATCCACAGGTCCTGCAGCTTCAGCTCAGCGGGTGCGCCGTGCACTCCGACGTTGGCGACGGTCCCGCCCGGGCGGATGATGTCGGCGGCCATCTCAAAGGTCTCTGGCAGACCGCCCGCCTCGATCGACACGTCCAGCCCGAGCCCGTCGGTCATCGCGAGCACTTCGTCCTGCCAGCCCGCCTGAGCGCTGTTGACCGTGTCGGTCGCACCGAAGCCGGCGGCTTGTTCCAGCCGATTGCCATCGAGGTCGATCGCGATGACCCGAGCGGCGCCGTAAAGCCCGGCAGTCATGATCGCGGCCAGGCCCACGGGGCCGGCTCCGACGACTGCGACGGTGTCGCCAGGCTTGACCCGACCGTTGCGCACCCCGATCTCAAAACCCGTCGGGAGGATGTCGGACAACACCAGGCCGGCCTCGTCGCCCACCCCGTCGGGCAGTTTGTGCAGCGAGTTCTCAGCGAACGGCACGCGCACGTACTCGGCCTGTGTGCCGTTGATCAGGTGGCCCAAGATCCAGCCAATGCCCGAGGTGCCCTCGTCGTGCAGGCAGTGCGACGGCAACTGCTGGTGGCAGTACGAGCACGACCCGCACGCGCTGATGCACGAGATGATCACCCGGTCGCCGACGGCAAGGCTGCGAACCGCCTGGCCGACCTCGGTGACGGTGCCCACCCTCTCATGGCCGAGGATCCGGCCGTCGGTCACCGTCGGCACGTCCCCCTTCAGGATGTGCAGGTCGGTGCCGCAGATCGTGGTGGTGTCGACCTGCACGACCACGTCGGTGGGGTCAACGATCACGGGATCGGCGACCTCTTCCCACGCCTTCTCCCCTGGCCCGTGGTAAACGGGTGCCTTCATCAGCTTGACCTCCTTGTCGCCGTGGGCCGACGCCGTCGATGGCCGACCCCGCGGATGCTGGTGGACTGACACCAACTCAACACCGGGCAGAGTGGGGCATACAGGTCGAAAGCGCCGGCAGTGGTGTCTCTCTTTGGTACGCCCGTTCAATGCCGGTCAAAGCCAGGTCATCGGGCGCGGTCACGCAGCCGGCTCAGGCGCAGGGTGGCCACGTCTCGAGTGGACGGCTCGAGCCACTCCGCCAGCGGACCCTGCTGGTGCACCTCGTGCACCACGGTCGTCGCCCCGTCCGCCTCGCCCAACGCCCAGCTCGCACGCTCGGTCAGCCCAGGGACGGTGACGGTCATCTCGAGCACGTCCGGATCGACCCTGTCGTACACCAGTCGCCCCTTCAGCACCCCGCGGACCCGGATCGGGATTGCTTCACCAGGCCGGACAACGCCCTCGGCCGTTACTGCGGTGAACGCCGGGTTCCACTCCGGCAGGTGGGCGGCGTCCAACAAGATGTCGCGCAGCCTGCCGATCGGCGCCTCGATCCGGATGCTGTCTCGGCGAGTGATCGTCAAAGTGATCGCCGCCCCTCTGACGGTACGCAGCCGTTCGGATGATATGCGTCACACATTGCGTGCGGATAAATAGCTGGCAACGAGCACGGTGCCAGGCGTTGTCTCACGACGAATTTACCTAGCCAGGAATGCAGCCTGAGCTCGTACGAGACGTCCTTGGTGCATCAGGGAGACGTTGGCCGGCCACCGCGCGGGAACATCGAATCCGCCAGCACATTCGTGAAAGGACACATCTTGCACCGAGTCAACGTCTTCACCGCCGCGGCGCTCACCGGAACACTCACCCTGGTCCCCACCGCTGCCATGGCCGCGCAGCTAGTCGGCACCAGCGGCGACGACACGCTGCGGGGCACGTCGTCGCACGACCGCATGGATAGCCGCAGAGGGGACGACAATCTCGCGGGTCGGGCGGGCGGGACCGCATGCTGGCCGGTCGCGGCGAGAACCAGCGTCGAGACCTCGTTGACTGCGGGCCCGGCCGCGACACCGTCTCCGTCGAGAAGGGTCAAAACAACGACATGGCTCCACGGACACTGCGAACGGGTCCGCAGGGGCGCAGCCCGACGGGGAGCGCACGCAGCCAGGCACCCGCAGCTGACCTTCGACCGCACGTCGCACCACGTCATCGAGCGGGAGGGGCACTGAGGCTGGGCGGCGGTTCTCGGCCGTGGATCCGCTGCTGCAGCTGCCGTGCCGACCGCAGCACCGGCGGCGCCAGGTCGTCGGTGGACGGCGGCTCGCCGAGCAGGCTGCTGCCGTCCACCGGGTAGGTGACCGCCACCGCGGCGACCGGCTGACCCAGGTGGTCATGCACGGCCGCGGCCACCGAGGCGAAGCCCGGCGTCACCTCGCCGCTCTCCAACGCGAACCCCCGTGTCCGTACGTCCACCAGCAGCCGGCGCAGCGCCGTCAGTGAGGTCGGCCCCAGCCCGTGCCGGTCGACGAACGCGCCGGCGTCGGGGAACAGCGCCCGCACCTGCGCCGCGGACAGCCGGGCGAGCAGCGCCCGACCGCTGGCGGTCAGCTGCGCCGGCAGCCGGACCCCGACATCGGTCACCAGCGGCGGCCGACCCGGTGCTCGTTCCTCGATCACGTACAGCACCTCGCGACCGTGCAGCACGGCCAGGTGCGCGCTGTGTCGCACCTCGTCGACCAGCCGGGTGAGCACCCGCCCGGCCACCCGGGCCAACGGCGCCTGGCGGGTGTAGGCCGACCCCAGCTCGAAGGCACTGACTCCGAGCCCCCAGCGGCGCTCGGCCGCAAGGTGCACCACGAAGCCCGCTCGCTCAAGCTCGGCGAGCAGGTGGTACGTGGTGGACCGCGGTAGGCCGAGTGCCCGGATCAGCACTGCCGCCGGCACCGGCTCGGGCTGGTCGGCCAACACCTGCAACACGCCGAGCGCCTGTCGGGCCGCCGGGACACCGGTCATGGGCAGATCACCGATCCGCGGCAGTTGTCTGGGATCTCAGACACATACTGCTGGAGCCTACTGGTCGTGACAGCTGCCGGGGTGTGCCATGGCTGTCATGAACGCTGAACCTCTCACCGTCGGCACCGGCCCGGTTGACCCTGCTGACGTGCTGCGAGTCGCCCGCACCGACGTCGGCGTCCGTCTCGGCGACGACGCCGAAGCCGCCATCACGGCCAGCCGCACGATCGTCGACGAGCTGGCCGGGGACACCCGTCCGCACTACGGCATCTCCACCGGCTTCGGGGCGCTCGCCACGGTGCAGATCCCCGGGGCGATGCGGGCACAGCTGCAGCGCAGCCTGATCCGCTCGCACGCAGCAGGGTCCGGCCCGGAGGTCGA
>JACCYS010000193.1 GCA_013696365.1 Nocardioidaceae bacterium | reverse complement strand
AACGTGGTGCTCACCGGGCCCGACGGCACCGACAGATCTCCTGTTCTGATGCGCCCGGCAGACGACGACGGGCCGCCAAACCGCTACCTTGCCTCGGTGGTCGCCGACGAGGTTGGCGACTGGACCTTCCGGTTGGAGTCGTGGAGCCACCCGTACGCGACGTGGGAACACGACGCGCCGATAAAGGTCGCCGCCGGGGTGGACGTCGAGTTGATGCTGCTCGAGGGAGCGCTGCTGCTGGAGCGCGCCGCCGAGGGCCGGCAGCAGCTGCTGGACGCGGCAACGGCGTTGCGCGACACCGGCCGGCCGGTCGAGGCGCGGCTGGCAGCAGGTTGTTCTGCACAGGTCGAGCAGCTGCTGCACGACCACCCACTGCGCGACCTCGTGCAATCCACCAAGCCATACCCGCTGCAGGTCGACCGTGCCCGCGCCCTGAGCGGCTCCTGGTACGAGTTCTTCCCCCGCTCGGAGGGCGCCAAGCACGCCGACGACGGCTCGGTCATTGCCGGCACCCTGCGGACTGCCGCCGAGCGGCTGCCGGCCGTGGCCGCGATGGGCTTCGACGTCATCTACCTGCCGCCCATCCATCCGATCGGTCGGGTGAACCGCAAGGGTCGCAACAACACCCTTGACCCCGGGCCGGACGACGTCGGCTCACCGTGGGCGATTGGGTCCGCCGACGGTGGGCACGACGCGGTCGCTCCTGAGCTCGGCACACTTGCGGACTTCGACGCCTTCGTGGCGGCGGCGACTGACGTCGGGCTCGAGGTGGCGATGGACTTCGCCCTGCAGTGCGCCCCCGACCACCCATGGGTGGAAGCGCATCCGGAGTGGTTCACCACCCGCGCCGACGGGACGATCGCGTTCGCCGAGAATCCACCCAAGAAGTATCAGGACATCTACCCGCTCAACTTCGACAACGACTACGAGGGCCTCTACGCCGAGGTGCTGCGGATGTTGCGGGGTTGGATGGACCGCGGGGTGCGGATCTTCCGCGTCGACAACCCGCACACCAAGCCGGTCTTCTTCTGGCAACAACTGTTCGCCGAGGTGCGCCGCTCCGACCCCGATGTGATCTTCTTGGCCGAGGCATTCACCAAGCCGGCGATGATGCGCACACTAGGCACGATCGGCTTCCACCAGAGCTATACCTACTTCACCTGGCGCAACGAGAAGTGGGAGCTCGAGGGCTATCTGCACGAGGTGGCGCGCGAGACCGCGCACGTGTTGCGTCCCAACTTCTTCGTCAACACCCCCGACATCTTGCCGGCCTACCTGCAGTACGGCGGACCGGCTGCGTTCACCGTGCGGGCCGCGCTCGCCGCCACCGCCTCCCCGTCCTGGGGGGTGTATGCCGGCTTCGAGCTGTTCGAGCATGTGGCGGTGCGACCCGGCAGCGAGGAGTACCTCGACTCGGAGAAGTACCAGGTGCGGGTGCGCGACTGGGCCGGCGCCGAGGCCGACGGGCGATCGTTGGCGCCATACCTGACCAGGCTGAACGCCATCCGGCGCGCGCACCCGGCGCTGCAGCAACTCCGCGACCTCACCATCCACCGCACCGATCACGACAAGATCGTCTGCTTCTCCAAACGGGCAAGCGGGGCCGATGGGGCCGACGACGTTGTCATCGTCGTCGCCAACATCGACAGCCACGCCATGCACGACACCTGGGTGCATCTGGATATGCCCGCGCTGGGGCTGGACTGGCAGGACACCGTGACCGTGCGCGAAGAGATCACGGATCAGACCTGGCACTGGGGCGAGCACAACTGGGTGCAGCTCGCCCCGTGGAACGAGCCGGTGCACATCCTGAGCCTGCGAAACGTCGGCCGATGACCGAGGTGAGGTCGGAGCCGACCGCCGACCCGGACTGGTTCAAGCGGGCCGTCTTCTACGAGGTGCTGGTCCGCTCCTTCAACGACCGCTCCGGCGACGGCGTCGGCGACCTGCGCGGGCTCACCGCCAAGCTCGACTACCTGGCCTGGCTGGGTGTGGACTGCCTGTGGCTGCCACCGTTCTTTCCCTCGCCGCTGCGCGACGGTGGTTATGACGTCGCGCACTTCACCGATGTTGCCAGCGACATCGGCACCATCGACGACTTCTCCGCCTTCCTCGATGCCGCGCACGAGCGCGGCATTCGGGTGATCATCGACTTCGTTATGAACCACACCTCCGACCAGCACGAGTGGTTCCAACAGTCCCGGTCCGACCCGGACGGCCCGTACCGCGACTTCTACGTCTGGTCGGACACTGACGACCGCTATGCCGACGCGCGGATCATCTTCGTCGACACCGAGACGTCGAACTGGAGCTGGGACCCGGTGCGCGGGCAGTACTTCTGGCATCGGTTCTACGGCCATCAGCCGGACCTCAACTTCGACAACCCGGCGGTGCATACCGCGATCCTGGATGCCCTGGACTTCTGGTTGGACCTCGGCATCGACGGCTTCCGCCTGGACGCGGTGCCGTACCTGTACGAGCGCGAGGGCACCAACGGCGAGAACCTGCCCGAGACCCACGAGTTCTTGCGCACGGTGCGGGCGCACGTCGATGACCAGTACCCCGGCAGGGTGCTGCTCGCCGAGGCCAACCAGTGGCCGGCCGACGTGGTGGACTACTTCGGCGACTTCGACGCCGGCGGCGACGAATGCCACATGTGCTTCCACTTCCCGGTGATGCCACGGCTGTTCATGGCGGTGCGACGCGAGTCGCGGTGGCCTATCTCGGAGATCCTGCAGCAGACACCGGCTATCCCGAAGCACGCGCAGTGGGGCATCTTCCTGCGCAACCACGACGAGCTGACGTTGGAGATGGTCACCGACGAGGACCGTGACTACATGTGGTCGGAGTACGCCACCGACCCGCGGATGAAGGCCAACATCGGCATCCGTCGCCGGCTGGCGCCTCTGCTCGACAACGACATCAACCGGATGGAGCTGTTCACTGCCCTGCTGCTGAGCCTGCCGGGGTCACCGGTGCTGTACTACGGCGACGAGATCGGCATGGGCGACAACATCTGGCTCGGTGACCGCGACGGGGTGCGCACCCCGATGCAGTGGGCACCGGACCGCAACGGTGGCTTCTCGCACGCCAACCCGGGTCGGCTGCACCTGCCGCTGGTCATGGATCACGTGTACGGATATCAGGCCGTCAACGTCGAGGCCGAGCTCGAGAACACCTCCTCGCTGCTGCACTGGACCCGCCGGATGATCCGGATCCGCAAGGAGCACCCGACGTTCGGGCTCGGCACCTTCACCGACCTGGGCGGCAGCAACCCGTCGGTGCTTGCCTACCTGCGGGAGTTCGGCGACGACGTGGTGCTCTGCGTGCACAACCTGTCCCGTTTCCCGCAGCCGGTCGAGCTTGACCTGCGGCACTACACCGGTGCACACCCGGTGGAGATGCTGGGCGGCGCCCGGTTTCCTGCCATCGGTGATCTGCCCTATCTGTTGACCCTCAGCGGGCATGGCTTCTACTGGTTCCGCATCCCGGTGGACGAGATCGAGCGCGAGGAGGCCGACGACCAGTGAGCGACACCACGACCGAGGTGCTGGACCGCATCGCCGCATACATCGGCCACCAGCGCTGGTTCGCCGGCAAGGGCCGCGATTTCGAGGTGACCGATGTCCGCACGCTTGCCTGGCTGCCCGGTGACGAGGTCACCGTGCAGCTGGCGTTGGTCGAGGTCGCTTCCGATGGGGGTATCGAGGTCTATCAGGTGCCGCTGTCCCACCGCGACGCATGGGCCGACGGTCTTGAGCACGCGCACATCACCGAGGTCGATGGCAGGCACATGTATGACGCGATGCACGATTCAGCTGCAGTGGAGCTGATCACCTTGTCGCTGACGTCTGCCGACGCGGACATGACCGGCTCGCTGCGCGCTCACCGGGTCGCCCCGCGCGAGCTGGAGCGCGGGCAGGCAAGTGTCCTGCTGACCGGCGAGCAGAGCAACAGCAACGTGCGGGTCGGTGACGACCTGCTGCTCA
>JACCYS010000186.1 GCA_013696365.1 Nocardioidaceae bacterium | reverse complement strand
GGGAAACCCCCACACGCCCGATCAACGACGCCGTGCCTGAGCCGACGACTCCCATCGGCTGGTACAGGCACCTTCAGGCCTGCACCGTACAGACACCAATGACCCTCAGCAAGCCACTGCCCCCGGGGATGTGGGCAGCGACACATGCACCGATGGGGCCACGTGCTGATCGGCGACTAGCAAGCGGTATGTGGAGAATCGCACTTTTTTGCAGGGCGCTGTGGAGGTTGCTCGACGGCAACCAGCCGCAGGGGCGGCACTAGACCCGCACCGGCGAGGGCATCCAGAGCAGACACCTCGTCGGCATCCAGCTCGAGACTCGCGCGTGGCGGACCAAGCAGCACCGTCACCACGCAGTCTGCACAAGCCGGGCCGCGCACCATGCAGTCATCACAGTCAACGATCAGCGATTGTGGGTCCTCCGGTTGCTGGTCTCGGGGTGGTTGCGGAAAGACGTCGACCATGACGGTCCCTTCTGAGGTGGATGGCAACGCTCGTACGTGGCCCGCACGCCGAGCCGCCACGGACGTTAGGGGGCGCCACCGACAGTCGTCCCCGGCCAGCTCCATGCCGCGTGGCGTCTACTCGGGTGTCGGTGGGCGCATCTAACGTCTCGAACCATGACAACGGGACTGGCGACGCCGGTGCAGGCGAGTTTCGACGAGCTCGGTCGACCCCTGCGGGATGTCACCTTCTGCGTCGTCGACCTGGAGACCACCGGCGGCTCGGCCGCAGCAGGCGCCCGGATCACCGAGATAGGTGCGGTCAAGGTGCGGGGCGGCGAGGTGCTCGGCGAGTTGCAGACGCTGGTAGACCCGACCACGCCCATCCCGGCATTCATCGCTGTTCTCACCGGCATCACCGACCAGATGGTCGCTGGTTCACCACGGATGGACACGGTGCTGCCCACATTCCTGGACTTTGCTCGAGGCTGCGTGCTGGTCGCCCACAACGCCCCCTTCGATGTTGGCTTCCTTCGCCACGACGCCGGCCGGCTGGGTCACCCGTGGCCGGTCTTCGAGGTCATCGACACCGCCACGTTGGCCCGCCGGGTTGTCACCCGCGACGAGGCGCCGAACTGCAAGCTCGCAACGCTGGCCAGGGTGTTCAGAGCGAGCACGTCACCGACTCACCGTGCACTTGACGATGCGCGGGCGACTGTGGACGTGCTGCACGGGATGATCGAGCGTCTCGGCAACCTCGGCGTGCACACCCTCGAGGAGCTATCGCACTTCAGCTCCCGCGTCAGTGCGGCCCAACGACGCAAGCGCCACCTTGCCGAGCCACTGCCGCACGCACCCGGCATCTACCTCTTCCGCGGACCGCGGGACGAGGTGTTGTACGTCGGCACCTCTCAGGATCTCCGCACCCGGGTGCGGCGGTACTTCACCGCTGGCGAGACCCGCAGCCGGATGGGCGAGATGGTCGCGCTGGCCGAGCGGGTCGAGGCGGTGGTGTGCGCCACCGCAGTTCAGGCGCAGGTCCGCGAACTGCGGTTGATCGCTCAGCACAAGCCGCGCTACAACCGCCGATCCCGCCACCCCGAGCGTGCGCAGTGGGTCAAGCTCACCGTGGAGCCCTGGCCACGACTCTCCATCGTGCGTCGGGTGCTCGACGATGGCGCGGACTACGCCGGGCCGTTCGGATCGCGACAGGGTGCTGAGCAGGCGCTGGCCGCGCTGCACACGGCTTTCGGTATCCGTCAGTGCACCGGCAGGCTGGCACGCAATGCCCGCCGCAGTGCCTGCGCCCTGGCGGAGATGGGGCGATGCATGTCCCCGTGCGACGGCACGGCGGACGCCTCCGCATATGCCGGCGAGGTCGAGCGCGTGCGCAGTGTCTTGGTGGCCGATCCCGAGGCGGTGCGTGCGCAACTGGCCGACACAATGCACACCCTCGCCGCGCAGCAGCGCTATGAGGAGGCTCGCAGCCAGCGTGACCGACTCGCCGCCCTGGTCCGTGGCACGGCGCGCAGTCAACGACTCACCGGGCTGACTGGGTGCGCCGAACTGGTCGCGGCCCGTCGGGGCGACGACGGTCGCTGGCAGGTGCACGTGATCCGCCACGGCCGACTGGCTGCAGCCGGGGTGATGCCCGCACAGGTGAGCGCACACGACTGGGTCCGCGAGCTTCGCGCGGGGGCCGAGACGGTACTGCCCGGGCCGGGGCCCGCACCCGCGGCCACGCCCGGAGAGTCTGAGCTGTTGCTGCGCTGGCTGGAGAGCGACGGCGTCCGCCTGGTGCACGTCGACGGCGAGTGGACTTGCCCGGTGGCGGGTGCCCGGCGGCTGCTGCCACTGCTGGAGACCGCCGTTGAGGCTGGCGGCAGCGTGGTGGGCTTCGACGAGGGCAGCCGCCGCTAGGCTCCGTGCATGATCACCGCGATCGTCTTCGTCAAGGCCGACGTGGCCAGCATTCCCGAGGTCGGCGAGCAGATCGCCGACCTGGACGGTGTGAGTGAGGTCTACTCGGTGACCGGCCACATCGACCTCATCGCGATGGTGCGGGTGCGCACCCACGATGACGTCGCAGCCGTGGTGGCCGACCGGCTCAACAAGGTGCCCGGGGTGCAGTCGACCGAGACCCACATCGCCTTCCGTACGCTCAGCCAGCACGACCTCGAGGCTGCTTTCAGCCTTGGCGCCGACGACTGAGCGGCCCGGTCAGTCGTCCGCCTGGGTGGCGTTGATCCACGCCTCCAGGACACCAGCCGCAGCGCCCGAGTCTATCGAGAGGGCAGCCGCGGCCATACCCTCGCTCAGCCGAGACTCGAGCGAGCCCGCTTCGCCGGCGTAGGTCGCGACGCCGGCGGCGGCATTCAGCAGCACCGCGTCCCGGACCGGTCCAGGCTCACCGGCCAGCACCCGCCGGAAGACATCTGCATTCGTTGCCGGCTCGCCGCCGATCAGCGACTCCGACGGGGCTCGCGCGATGCCGAGGTCCTGCGGGTCGAGCCGCACCTGCTGCACATCGTCGCCCGGGCGTGCCACCCACACCCTCGACGTGGTGGTGATCGTCAGCTCGTCCAAGCCGTCGTCGCCACAGAACACCAGCGCGTCCACTCCCCGGCGCGACAACACTCCTGCCAGCACCGGCGCCATCGCCGGGTCGGCGACCCCCACTGCCTGCGCGGCAGGTCGCACCGGGTTGGTCAGCGGGCCAAGAAAGTTGAAGGTGGTGGCGATGCCGAGCTCGCGCCGAGGAGCCGCTGCATGCCGCAGCGAGGAGTGAAAGACCGGGGCGAAACAGAAGGTGATGCCAGCCTCGAGCGCGACCGCCGCGACGCGCGCCGGCGAGAGGTCAAGCGACACACCCAAGGCCGCAAGCACGTCGGCCGCCCCGGACGCGGACGAGGCTGCTCGGTTGCCGTGCTTGACCACCAGCGCTCCTGTGCCGGCAGTGACCACCGCCGCCATCGTGGAGATGTTGACGGTACGCGCCCGGTCCCCACCGGTGCCGACAATGTCGACGCAGCGACCAGGCACGTCAATCGGTGCCGCATGCTCGTACATCGTGCGAACGAGGCCCTCAACCTCGTCGACCGTCTCACCCTTGGCCCGCAACGCGACGGCGAAGGCGGCGACCTGCGCCGGGGTGGCATCCCCGGCCAGCACCTCCCCCATCGCCCACGCCGTCTGCTCCGCAGACAGATCGCGCCCAGCGACCAGCGCGCTCAGCACCTCCGGCCAGGTGTGCTGGCTCATCCGGGCACGCTCATCGGGTCTGTGCAGGCGCACCGGCGGCGCCGCTGAGCCGCGTGCGGATCATCTGGTTGACCACCTCGGCGAAGCGCAGCGGGTCGATCGGGTGCGGCACCGCGGCATCCGCCCGGGACCAGGTGGCGAGCCAGGCATCTTGCGGTCGGCCGGTGATTACCAGGATCGGCGGACAGCGATAGATCTCGTCCTTGAGCTGGCGGGCGATCCCCATGCCCCCGGCGGGCACAGCCTCGCCGTCCAGGATGACCAGGTCGATGTCACCTGCATCCATCGCGCTGATGACGGCCGGCTCGGTGGCGCACTCGAGATAGTCGAGCTCGGGCAGGTCCGGGTGCGGGCGCTTACCCAAAGCCAAGAGCACGGAGGCACGGGTGTCGCTGTCGTCGCTGTAGACCAAGGTACGCAGGGGGCGGCCGGATGCGGCATGCTCGCTCACCCGGCGATGCTAGCGGGGTCGGGCGTCCGGGTGCGCCGCGCCGCTCGACGGGGGCCCGTGCTGGTCGAGTCGCTCCAGCCGGTCAAGCCGGTCCAGCCGCCGATCCTCGCGCACCGCCTCGCGTTGCGAGCTTCGCGCCCACTGCACGAATAGGACTCCGAAGAAGAGCAGTCCGACCAGGTCGCCGGATGCCCACAGCACAGCACCAGCGAGTTCTTGGTCGGCGGCGACGCTCGGTGGCCAGTCGCGATCGAGAGCTAGATAGTAGTCACCCGCGATCAGCGTGGTCGAGGCCATGATCGTGATTCCGAGGAACGCATGGAAGGGCAACGAGGCGAAGGTGGCCAACAGCCGGAAGCCGTACGGCACCCGCCCCGGCACCGGGTCCAGGCCCACCAACGGCCAGAAGAACAACGACCCGACGAGCACGAAGTGCGCATGGGTGAGCTCGTGCAGCACCGCGGACTGCAACGTTGCCTCGTACCAGCCGGAGAAGTACAACGCCCACGGACTGACGACGAAGAATGCGAAAGCCACCGGGGTGAAGCTCAGCACCCGCGCCGGGGTGCTGTGTACCAGAGCAAGCAACCAGCGGCGTGGCTGCGACGGCAGCGTACGCAACCACAGCGTCACCGGGGCTCCCAGCGCAAGGAAGACCGGCGCCAGCATGGTCAACACCATGTGCTGCACCATGTGCACGCTCAGCAGCGTGGTGTCGTAAGCCGCCAGCGGCGACAGCAGGGCCAGCCCGATCGAGCCGCACCCACCGAACAGGAACGCCGCCGAGCGCCAGCGCGACCAGGCGTCACCGCGTCGCCGCAGGGCTCGTACCGGCAGCGCATAGGCCAGCACGATCGTCGCCAAGACCAGCATCGGCACGAGTTCCAACCGCCACTCGCTGAGCAGGGCGCCGAGCCCGATGGGCGGCACCTGTGACGGGTCGCCATGGGCGAGCAGCGCGGCGGGGTGGGGCACACCCCAAGACTAGGTCTGACGGACGCGGGGGTGGGGATGCCGTCGCAGCATGCCCGCCCCCATAATGACGGTGTGGCGACGACGACGGCGGTCCCGACCTCGCGCCTGCACGGGCAGTACAACCGTCCGAGCATGGTCAGCGTCGGCACGATCGTGTGGCTGTCCAGCGAGCTGATGTTCTTTGCGGCGCTGTTCGCGGCGTACTTCACCATCCGCAACGTCACCGG
>JACCYS010000185.1 GCA_013696365.1 Nocardioidaceae bacterium | reverse complement strand
AGCGGCCGTGCCCGGTCTGGTGGCCGATGGTCTGGTGGCGCGCGCCCGACTGCCCGAGCGGCTAGTTCTCACGCTGCGCGGCCGGCTGCTCGCCGACGCCGTGGTGCGCCGACTGTTGCCGTGACCGCCGGGCACGAGGTCAGGACACCAGCCGGATGGTCAGCGGGTAGCGGAATTCGGCACCCTGGGAGGCCTTGACCCCGCCGACGATGACGAGCACGGCGTAGGTCAGCAGGAACACTGCGATCAGCGGGACGATCACGATCAGCCCCAGCCCGAGCGTGACGATCGCCAGCAGAAAGGCAGTGATACCACCGAGCACGGTGTAGATCAGCCACGACAGCTGGAAGTTCAACGACTCCACTGCGTGCCGACGGACATAGCTCGACTCGTTGCCCTTGGTCAGCATCACGAGCAGCGGCGCTAGCAGCCCCAGCGCCAGCCAGGCGGCGACGAAGGAGCCAAGATGTCCGGCCATCGCCCAGTTGCGCTCCTCGCCGGTGGGCGGGGTATACGGGCTTGGACCAACGGCGCCGGGGTAGGCGCTGGCGTCGTTCGGTCGCGAGTACGGGTCGAGCGGCTCACTCATGCCTCCAGTGAACCACCTCGATGCGCAGGCCTGACCGATCAGCCTGCCTCCTGCGCGGTGACGAAGTCGATCAGCTCCTCGACCCGGCCCAACAGCGCGGGCTCCAGGTCGGCGTATGTGGAAACCGTCGACAAGATGCGCTGCCACGCCTGCGCGATGTCGGTCTGATTGCGGTGCGGCCATCCGAGCACAGTGCAGATGCCGCGCTTCCACGGTACCGAGCGGGGCACGCTCGGCCACGCCTCGAGGCCCACCCGTTGCGGCTTCACGGCCTGCCAGATGTCCACGTAGGGGTGCCCGACAATCAGCACATGGCCGCGGTGCCGTCCCCGGACGGCATCGGCGATGCGGCTCTCTTTGGACCCAGGCACGAGGTGGTCCAACAGCACGCCGGCCTTACGGGTGGCACCCGGCCCGAACGCGGCGAGGTGGTCGCCGAGATCGTCTGCCCCCTCTAGGTATTCCACGACCACACCCTCGACCCGCAGGTCTGCGCCCCACACCTTCTCCACCAGCTCGGCGTCGTGCCGGCCCTCGACGAAGATGCGGCTCGCTCGGGCCACCCGTGCCCGGTCAGTGGTGACGGCGACCGAGCCGGAAGCCGTATGAGTGGGTGTCGCGCGTTGCTTGCGGACGGGGGCACGCAGCGACACCGGTTTGCCCTCGATCAGGAAGCCGGGTCCGAGCGGGAAGGTGCGGCGCCGGTTAAGCCGGTCTTCCAGCTCGACGGTGTGCAGGTCCCGGTCCGCGCGGACGACGGCTCCGCACCAGCCCGTCATCACCTCCTCGACGACTAGGTCACGCACGGCGTCGACGGTGCGGCTGCTGGCCCGGGCGGGGTGACTCGGCGCGCCGCCGGCGGCCAGGACGTCGCTGCCGTAACGGTCCGAGCCGGGACGCGGGAAGCCAACCACCGGCGAGACGCTACGCGTTCGTTCGGTTAGGTGGCCGGCGGCGCGCGGCCGCCCTCCCGCGAATCTTCCGGCGGGCAAGCGGGCCCCCGGCTTGGGCAACGACAGGAGGCGATGGGCGTCAGGACCGTCAGCCGCCGAGCTGGGCGTAGCCGCGACGCACGGCATCGCCGAGTCGTCCGGTGTCCATCGGCCAGCTGCCCTGAGCAAGTGCATCGTCGACCGGCACGCCCGTCCCCGCGAGCTGCTGGATCTGTCCGGCGATGTCGGCAGCGTCCAACCGCTGCTCCAAGATGAAGCCCTTGTCGACGCGCTCACCGTGCCCGGGCACCACCACCGTCTGGTCGCCGATCAATCCCACCACCAGCTCGAGGGTCTGCGGCCACTCCAGCGGCCAGCAGTCAGCGCCGTACGACAGCGGCCCGGACTGCTCCACCAGGTCGCCCGCGCACAGCAGGTCGGCGTCCGGCACCACCACCACGAGGTCCCCATCGGTGTGACCACGCCCGGGGTGCACCAGCTCGACGTGCCGGTCCCCGAGCTCGAGCAGGGCAACCGAGGTCACGGTGTGATCTGGCAGCAGCAGCTCGGTTTTCAGCAACTCACCGGTGGGGTCGTCCTCAGATTCCTCGCGCACGCCTGAGCGCACCGACTGCACGTACGCGTCCCAGCCGGCGAGCACGTTCTCGTGGGCCCAAACCGGTAAACCAGCGAAGGCGGCATTCCCCCACGCATGGTCGAAGTGCAGGTGCGTGTTGGCGACGAAACCGATCGGTGGCACGCCCAGCTCGGCGACCTCGTCGTACAGCCGGCGGCCCATCGTGGCGGTCGCCAGGGTGTCCACCAGCAGGCTGGCGTCATCGCCGGCGATGACGGTCACCGACACGTCCCACTCGGTGTAGCGGCGCACGAAGCAGCGGTCGGCGACCTCGACCCATGGATTGCCCATGGTCGTAGACTGGCACTCACCTTTGCGGAGTGCCAGGCGACGGTCTGTCACACTCCGGCCGATTTGTGCTGCCGACCAGGGAGGACGCCGTGCTCGACGACCGCAAGCTCGCCGTGCTCCGCGCGATCGTCGAGGACTATGTGTCGACGCGCGAGCCGGTCGGCTCCAAGACGCTGGTTGAGCGGCACACCCTGGGAGTGTCGCCGGCGACCGTGCGCAACGACATGGCGGCGCTGGAGGAGGACGGCTTCATCGCTCAGCCGCACACCTCGGCCGGCCGGGTGCCGACCGACAAGGGTTACCGGCTTTTTGTTGACCGGCTGACCTCGGTCCGCTCACTGACCACGCCCGAGCGGCGGGCGATCTCGTCCTTTCTTGACGGTGCCGTCGACGTCGACGACGTGGTGCAGCGCAGCGTGCGACTGCTGGCGCAGATGACCCGCCAGGTCGCGATCGTGCAGTACCCCACGCTGACCCGCTCCACGGTGCGCCATGTGGAGCTGGTCGTGATGAGCCCCACCCGGTTGCTGGTGGTGCTGATCACCAGCACCGGTCGGGTCGAGCAGCGTGTCGTCGAGTTGCCTGAACCGATGTCCGATCTGGTGGTCGCCGACCTGCGGGCGCGTCTGAACACCGCGACCTTGGGGGAGCGGCTGCCGGAAGCAGCGCAGCGAGTCAGTGAGCTTGCTGTGACCGTCTCGCCGACCGACCGTCGCGCCGTCGCGGTGGTGCTGAGTGCGTTGGTCGAGGCTTTCAGTGACGACCGTTCGGACGAGCGGGTGTTGGTGGGCGGCACCGCCAACCTGGCCCGTTTCGGCGACGACTTCGATCACTCCATCCGCCCGCTGCTCGAGGCACTCGAGGAGCATGTCGTGCTGCTCAAGCTGCTCGGTGAGACCAACGACGCGAGCGCCGTGACCGTACGTATCGGCGCCGAGGTGCCGTACGAGGAACTGTCGGCGACATCGGTGGTAGCCAGCGGATACGGCCCCGAGGGCGAAGCGTTGGCCACCTTGGGCATAGTCGGGCCGACCCGGATGGACTATCCGGGGACGATTGCGGCCGTCCGCGCTGTTGCCCGGTACGTCGGCCGTGCGCTGGCCGACGAGTGACCCGCAGCTGCGCTTCACCCGCATGACCTGTCCCATCCCTGCACTGCAACCCCTGGCTGGAGCATGAGCGACTACTACGGCACCCTCGGCGTGGCTCAAGACGCCTCCCCCGAGCAGATCAAGAAGGCCTATCGGCGGCTGGCGCGTCAACTGCACCCCGACGTCAACCCCGACCCGGGCACGCAGGAGCGCTTCAAGGAGGTGTCCGCCGCCTACGAGGTGCTGTCCGACCCGGCCAAGCGTGACCTGTACGACCGAGGCGGCGACCCACTGGGGGCGGGCGCAGACGGCGGCTTCGGGCAGGGATTCACCTTCACCGACATCATGGACGCGTTCTTCGGTCAGCAAGGTGGCGGGCAGCGCGGCCCGAAGTCGCGGATGCGCCGCGGGCAGGACGCGTTGATCCGGCTCGAGGTCGAGCTGGCCGAGGCAGCCTTCGGCACCACCCAAGAGCTGACGGTCGACACCGCCGTCGCCTGCGGCCGCTGTGACGGCTCGGGGGCCGCCGAGGGGTCGGAACCCATCACCTGCGAGACCTGCAGGGGGCGGGGCGAGGTGACCCAGGTGCAGCGGTCGTTCCTCGGCGAGGTGCGCACCGCACGACCGTGCCCGGTGTGCCGCGGTTTCGGGACCGTGATCCCCGACCCGTGCCCCGAGTGCAGCGGCGACGGGCGGGTCCGGTCGCGGCGCACGATCACGGTCAAGGTGCCGTCCGGTGTCGATGCCGGCACCCGCGTCCAGTTGTCCGGGCAAGGCGAGGTCGGTCCCGGCGGCGGTCCGGCAGGCGACCTGTACGTCGAGGTCGACGTCGTGCCGCACCGGATCTTCAACCGCCGCGACGACGACCTGCTCTGCGACGTGCATGTGCCGATGACCGCCGCCGCGCTAGGCACGGTCGTCGACCTGCCGACGCTCGAGGCCGACACCGGCACTCCGGACGTCCAGTCCACCGTCCCGCTCGAGGTGCGTGGCGGCACCCAGTCGGGTGAGGCGATCACCGTCCGCGGTCGCGGGGTGCCTCGGCTGCGCGGCACCGGGCGCGGCGATCTGGTGGTCCGGGTCGTCGTCGACACCCCCAGCCGCATCGACGAGGAGCAAGCCGACCTGCTGAAGCGCTTCGCCGAGCTGCGCGACGAGGACCGCCCGGCCGGGCAGTTCGTGCCCACGCACAAGGGTGTGTTCGGCCGGCTTCGGGACGCCTTCGGCGCCCGCTGATCGACCGATGAGCGTTCCTGTGTTCTGGCGGGAGTCGCTCGACGCCAGCGACGATGGCGGGCTGGTGCTCGACGGCGGCGAGGGGCATCACGCCGCGGTCGTACGCCGCCTGGCCGTCGGCGAGCAGGTGCGTGTGACGGACGGTCGTGGCTCGTACGTCGAGGGGCCGGTCGCCACCGTCGGCAAGGGCTCGGTCAGCGTGTCGGTCGGTGCCCCCGTGTCTGTGCCGGCGCCGACGCCGCGGTTGACCGTCGTGCAGGCGGTGCCGAAGGGCGACCGGGCCGAGCTTGCGGTGCAGGCGCTCGTCGAGGTGGGTGTCGACCGGATCGTGCCGTGGGCTTCCGAGCGCAGCCAGGTGCGGGTGGCCGGCGAGCGCGGCGAGCGGCTGCTCGGCAAGTGGCGCGCGTGGGCCTTGGAGGCCGGCAAGCAGGCCCGGCGGTCCTGGTTCTGCGAGGTGGCACCTCCCCTTGTTGATTGTCCGGGGGTTGTCGCGTCCACTGCGGCGGTAGCGACGTTGCTGGCCTCCGCGCATGTCGGTCTGGTGCTGCACGAGGATGCCCCGCTGGCGTTAGGCGCAGTGCCGCTGCCCGAGCGCGGCGACGTGGTGCTGGTCATCGGTCCCGAGGGAGGGATCGGCGCGGCGGAGCTCGCTGCCCTCGGTGTGCCAGGCGCATCGGTTCGCCCGCCACCCCCCCAGTCCCCGATCCGCGCATTTCGTACCCCGCAGGGCGCACCCAGCGCCGCACGACTCGGCGACACGGTGCTGCGTACGTCGACGGCCGGTGCAGTCGCGGCCGGTGTCGTGCTCGCCGCCACCCGCTGGCGCTGACCCGTACGCCGAGGGGGTGACGGCACGACCGGAGGCGTAGCGCCGTCACTCGACCGTGATCGCCTTGGTGTCCTCGGCGGCCAGGCTGCCGTCCTCTTGGGACAGCGCGTACGCCCGGATCGTGTACTCGCCTGGTGCGAGCTGGACGTCGAAGGTGAACGGGCGCCGCTTGCCCAGCGTCCCGCCCATCGTGCTGCCGTCCTGGACGACGCGGTCGCCCTGGAGCACCTCCCAAGTCACGTTCGCCTCGAACGTGTCGCTGGTGCCGCTGACCGAGACTGGGCTGGACACCGTCGCGCCGCCGGCGGGGGAGTCGATGAGGATCGGTGGTTGAACTCCAGGCTGGGCGCTAGCGCTCGGGGACGGCTCGGCTGACGTCTGCCCGTCGCCGGAGGGGCCGACAGCGGGCGTTTCGCTGCCACTTGGGCCCGGTCCGATGGCGATGACACTCATGGCGATCACCGATGCCGCGAGCACCCCAGCGCCCCCGGCCAGCAGCCACGGCCCGCGCCACCACCCCGTACGGGAGCCGGCGGCCGAGCCAGCGCCGGCGGCGCTCGCCCCCCGCGTACGGGCGCGGATCGCGCCCAGCCGGTCGGACGGTTGCACGGACTGGCCGTAGGAGCGGACCGCCTCGCGCAGCTCACGGTCGGTGTCGTCGTGGGTGTTCATGGCGTGCGCTCCAGGGTCGTGCGCAGGGCCTTGAGCCCGCGCGAGGAGTGGGACTTGACCGAGCCGCGCGAGATGCGCAGCGTGCTGGCGATCTCGGTCTCCGACAGGTCGAGCCAGTGCCGCAGCACGAGCACCTCGCGCTGTCGGCGTGGCAGGGTCGCCAGCGCGGCGAACACCTCGGACCGGCGCTCGGTCGCCAGCACGGAGATCTCGGCGCTTGCCACGTCCGGTGGCGCCTCCGGGCGGTGCCGCTGGGCGACGGCGGTGCGGCGACCGGCGGAGTGGCAGCCGTTGACGACGCTGCGCCGCAGGTACGCCAGCGCCTTGTCGTGCTCGCGGACCCGGTCCCACCGGCCGTGCAATGCGACGAACGCGTCCTGCGTGACGTCCTCGGCGGCCCCGCGGTCACGGACCAGCAGGGTGCCGAGCCGGACCAGGTTGGCCCAGTGCTGGGCATAGAGTCGCTCGACTGCGTCGTCGGCAGACTCGGGCTTGGGCTCGGCGGCCACCAGCTGGCCTCCCTGCGTGCGCGTGGCAGTCACTCCGCGTTGCGGGCTTGCTGCGAACTGTGCCGTCATATCTGTACGACGCGCGCGTTGCCACTCCGGTTGACATCAACTCCCCGCCGGAAGTGACGGATCGGCACGCCAGAAGTGACGGATCGGCACGCCAAAAGTGACGGATCGCGGGCTAGGGTGCGGGGGTGGACAGTGGGTCAGAGGGGTCAGAGGGGTCAGAGTGCTTGTTCTGCGGGATCGTGCGGGGTGACGTGCCGGCCGAGGTGGTGCACGAGTCGGACCGGACGGTCGCGTTCCGCGACGTGAACCCGCAGGCACCGACGCACGTGCTGATCATCCCACGACGACACGAGCCAGATGTCGCCGCGCTGGCCGTCGCAGCCCCCGACGACGTGGCGGCAATCGGCGCCGCGGTGGCCGACATCGTGACCGGCGAGGGGCTGGATGACGGCTACCGGGTGGTGTTCAACACCGGCGCCAGCGCCAACCAGACTGTCTTCCACTGTCACGCGCACGTGCTCGGCGGCCGCCGGTTCGACTGGCCACCGGGCTGAGTCGGAGCACGGCCAGGACCACAGGCCGTACGATGGTCGGGCCCGCACCACACCGCCCGACCGAGGAGGACAGCCCCACCGGGGGGCGCCGATGTCCGAGCACACGACGAACCAGACCCCGCACCAGCACACCGTGACCGTGCCCGCGAGCATCCCGATGGTGTCGGTGCTCGGCCCGGGCGACGAGTTCCTGCGCATCATCGAGCGCGAGTTCGACGCCAACATCCATGCCCGCGGCAACTCCGTAACGGTGACCGGCGATCCCGCCGAGGCGGCCCAGGTGGAGCGGCTGCTGGACGAGATGGTGACCCTGATCCGCACCGGGCAGGGCCTGAGCAGCGAACTGGTCGAGCGGTCGATCGGCATGCTCCGCACCGAGACCCAGGAGCGCCCGGCCGAGGTGCTGAGCCTCAACATCTTGTCCAACCGCGGCCGTACGATCCGGCCCAAGACGCTCAACCAGAAGCGCTACGTCGACGCCATCGACAAGCACACCGTCGTTTTCGGTATCGGCCCCGCGGGCACCGGCAAGACCTACCTGGCGATGGCCAAGGCGGTGCAGGCGCTGCAGGCCAAGGAGGTCAACCGGATCATCTTGACCCGCCCGGCGGTCGAGGCCGGCGAGCGGCTCGGCTACCTGCCCGGCACGCTCAGCGAGAAGATCGACCCCTACCTGCGCCCGCTGTACGACGCCCTGCACGACATGCTCGACCCAGAGTCAATCCCCAAGCTGCTTACCGCCGGCACTATCGAGGTCGCGCCGCTGGCGTACATGCGGGGGCGCACCCTCAACGACGCGTTCATCATCTTGGACGAGGCGCAGAACACCTCGCCGGAGCAGATGAAGATGTTCCTGACCCGGCTCGGGTTCGGCTCCAGGATGGTCGTCACCGGCGACGTCACCCAGGTCGACCTGCCGGCCGACACTCGGTCCGGGCTGCGGGTCGTGCGCGACATCCTCGGCGATGTCAGAGACGTGCACTTCTCGATGCTCACCAGCCACGACGTCGTCCGCCACAAGCTTGTCGGCCGCATTGTCGCTGCCTACGAGACGTACGAGGAGCAGCGCAGCCAGTCGGGCGCCGACGTGCCGCAACGTGGCCAGGGGCCGCGATGACGGTCGAGGTCCTGGACGAGTCCGGCACCGACGTCGATGTGGAGCAGCTGTCGCTGCTGGCCCGTTTCGTGCTGCAGCGGATGCGGCTGCACCCACGCACCGAGCTATGCGTACGACTCGTCGACACCGACACCATCGCCGCGCTGAACGCGCAGTGGATGGACAAGACGGGGTCGACAGACGTGCTGGCATTCCCGATCGACGAGCTCACCCCCGGGCACGCAGACGGCGACGTGGAGGACCTGCCCGAGGGCTACCTCGGTGACCTGGCGTTGTGCCCTGCGGTCGCCGCCGAGCAGGCTCCCGAGCATGGCCACTCGCCGGCCGATGAGGTCGACCTACTGGCGGTGCACGGCATCTTGCACCTGCTCGGCTACGAGCATGGCGACCCCGACGAGCACCGTGAGATGTTCGACCTACAGGCCCGGCTGCTGGCCGAGTGGCGCCAGCTGCGGCCGCGCACCGAGGCCCATCAGCAGAAGCAGGCGTGGCGATGAGCACTCTCTGGAACGCCACCGACGCATGGCTGCTGGGTCTCGGCGGGGTGCTGGTGGTTGTGGCCGGCCTGCTGGCGAGCGCCGAGGCGGCCCTGTCTGCGCTGTCCAAGGCCCGCGCCGCTGAGCTGGTCGAGGCGGGGCGCAGCCGTGCGGACCGGGTGCTGACCGTCGCCCAGGACCCACCGCGCTACCTGAACACGCTGCTGTTGCTTCGGATGGTGGCAGAGACCACCGCGATCGTGTTGGTCGCGCTGGTCGTTGCCGACGCCTTCGACGCCTGGTGGAGCCGCATCCTGCTGGCCGCAGGCGTGATGGTGGTCATCTCGTACGTGGTGATCGGGGTGGCCCCCCGCACCCTCGGCCGACAGCATGCCGAGACGGTTGCCTTGTTCGCTGCCGGCCCCGCGGTCGCGCTGGCCACGGTTCTCGGTCCGATCGCACGGGTGCTGATCCTGGTCGGCAACGCACTCACTCCGGGCAGGGGCTTCGCCGAGGGTCCGTTCGCCTCTGAGGCCGAGCTGCGCGAGATGGTCGACCTGGCCGAGCAGAGTGCACTCATCGAGCACGGCGAGCGCCAGATGATCCACTCCGTCTTCGAGCTCGGCGACACCCTCGTGCGCGAGGTGATGGTGCCGCGGACCGAGATGGTGGTGATCGAGCGCTACAAGACGCTGCGGCAGGTGGTGTCGCTTGCGCTGCGCTCAGGCTTCAGCCGGATCCCGGTGGTCGGCGACAGCATCGACGACGTGGTCGGCATGGCCTACCTCAAAGACGTGGTGCGGCGGGTCTTTGAGAACCGCGACGCCGAGTCGGCCGAGCGCATCGAGAAGGTCATGCGCGGAAGTCTGTTCGTACCCGACTCCAAACCCGTCAACGTGTTGCTGCGGGAGATGCAGACCCAGCGCATGCACGTCGCGATCGTGGTCGACGAGTACGGCGGCACCGCCGGCATGGTGACCATCGAGGACATCCTGGAGGAGATCGTCGGCGAGATCACCGACGAGTACGACGTGGAGCCGGACGACATCGAGCACCTGCCCGATGGTCGGGTGCGGGTCAGTGCACGCTTCCCGATCGACCGGCTCGTCGACGTCTGTGGCGTACGGGTCGACGATGAGGACGTCGACTCCGTGGGCGGTCTGCTGGCAAAGCACCTAGGCAAGGTGCCGATCGCGGGCAGCATGGTCGAGGTCGAGGGTTTGCGTTTTGAGGCGCAGGCGCCGACCGGTCGCCGCAACCGCATCGGCAGTGTCGTCGTCGGAAGATCGACCCACGACGGCTTGGTCAACGGCGCGCATCTGACCACCGGCAGCACCCAGCGGTCAGCCAGCACGGCGGCTCCCCGCGGTGACCATACGGACGATGCGGACCCCACGGAGCAGCCACTATCGGCCGACACCTCGATGTAACACCTTTCCGGCATCAGGGTATTGACTCGATATGTTTGATCGGACACAGTACGTACCAATGCCGTCACGCGGGGCGACCACCGTCGACCCTGCGTCTTTTTGTGTGAAAGGTGCCACTCGTGTCCCACCGATCGATCATCGGACGGAGCCGAGGGAGGTACGCAGCAGCGGGGGTCGCCATCGCGGGCCTGGCTCTTGTTGGTGTTGCTGCGCCAGCCACTGCGACGTTCCCAGCCGCGCCCTCGGACCCCGCCACTCCTGACTCCAGGACCGAGCTCTCGCCGAGCCCCGTCTTCAAGAACGGGCGCTACGTCGTGCTGCTGCAGCAGGCGCCCACCGCTGCCTATGACGGCGGACTGACCGGCTATTCCGCCACCGTCCCCGCCGACGGCAAGAAGTTCGACGCCGACAGCCGGGCCGCACGCCGCTATGACGGGCTGCTGGACCGCCGCCAGCAGCGCATCATCGCCCGTGCCGGCATCAGCACCGGCGCCGTCTCGGCCCGGTTCACCACGGTGACCAACGGTTTCACCGCAGACCTCAGGGCCAAGCAGGCGGCCGCGCTGAGCAAGGACCCGGCCGTCCTGGCAGTCACTCCGGACGAGCTGCGTAAGCCGACGACGAACAAGTCGCCACGCTTCCTCGGGCTGCGCGGGCCGAACGGTCTGTGGAAGCAACTGGGCAGGAAGGGCACCGACGGTGCCGGCTCGTCGACGGTGATCGGCGTGGTCGACTCCGGCATCTGGCCGGAGTCGCGGTCGTTCCGCAGCTTCAACAAGGGCGACAGTCGCGCCGCGACCGCGGACAGTCTCGGCTACACCGGCGACTGCGACCCCGGTGACGACGGCTCCTTCGCCGGCGCCTGCAACAACAAGCTGATCGGCGGTCGCTACTACGTCGACGGGTTCGGCGCGGGCAACGTCGCCGACTTCGAGTACCTCTCGCCGCGGGACGCCGGCGGACACGGCACACACACCGCCTCAACCTCGGCCGGACGCTACGTTAAGAACCCCAAGAGCGAGGGCACCCGCTACACGTCGATCAGCGGGATGGCGCCCGCCGCCCGGCTGGCCCCCTACAAGGTCTGCTGGGACGCCGCTCCCGGGGCTTCCGGCGGCTGCTTCACCTCCGACTCGGTCGCGGCCATCAACGACGCCGTCGCCGACGGGGTCGACGCGATCAACTACTCCATCAGCGGCAGCCAGGACAGCTACATCGACCCGGTGGAGATCGCCTTCCTGAACGCTGCAGCGGCGAACGTGTTCGTGGCGGCGTCGTCGGGCAACAGCGGGCCGGAGGCAAACACCACCGCTCACCCGAGCCCGTGGATCACCACCGTTGCCGCGAGCACCCACAAGATCTTGGAGTCGACCGTCGAGCTGGGCATCGGCGACCGCTACATCGGCGCCTCCCTGACCGAGGGGCTGCCGCAGACCTCGGCCGTGCTGGCCGTCGACTCCGCAGCCGACGGGTCAGCTGCCGCGGACGCGCAACTGTGCACCCCCGGCAGCCTCGACCCGGCCGCCGTACAGGACAAGATCGTGGTCTGCGACCGCGGTGCCATCGCCCGGGTCGACAAGAGCTTCGCCGTCGACCAGGCGGGCGGGGCCGGCATGATCCTGATCAACCCGCCCGGCGAGGAGGGGGTCAACGCCGACAACCACTTCGTGCCGACCGTGCACCTGGAGACCCCGGCCTACGACCCGATCTACGCCTACGTCGGCGGCAACCCTGATGCGACCGCGGCGATTCTCGCCGGGGTGGCCGAGGGCAGCGACACCCAGGTCCCCGAGGTCGCCGCGTTCTCCTCGCGCGGTCCCTCGCTGGCTGGCGGTGGTGACGTCCTGAAGCCGGACATCTCGGCACCGGGTGTGGACGTGCTGGCCTCGGTGGTGCCCACCGACGCCAACTACGGCCGCAAGTACGACTTCTACTCCGGCACCTCGATGTCGTCGCCGCACATCGCCGGGCTCGGTCTGCTGCTGCGCGACCTGCACCCCGCGTGGACGCCGATGGAGATCAAGTCGGCGATGATGACCACCGCCTTC
>JACCYS010000169.1 GCA_013696365.1 Nocardioidaceae bacterium | reverse complement strand
CGAACACGTAGAACTCTGCCTCGGGGGCGAAGAACGCCGTGTCGCCGATGCCGCTGCTCTTCAGGTACGCCTCGGCCTTGCGGGCGATGTTGCGCGGGTCGCGGGAGTACGCCTCGCCGGTGAGCGGATCGTGGATGAAAAAGTTGACGTTCAGCGTCTTGGCCTCGCGGAACGGGTCGAGGTAGGCGCTGGTCGGGTCGGGGAACAGCGCCATGTCCGACTCGTGGATCGCCTGGAAGCCGCGGATCGAGGACCCGTCGAACATCAGGCCGTCCTCGAAGACGGCCTCGTCGAACGACGACACCGGCACCGTGAAGTGCTGCATCACACCGGGCAGATCGCAGAACCTGATGTCGACCATCTCGACACCTTCGTCCCGGATGTACTTCAGCATCGCGTCGGCGTTCTCGAACATGCGTCCTCCTCGGTCGCTGCGCGCCCTTGATGTGTGCTGAGCTGGCCGGTACCGACCGTAGGTGCAGGCAGTTACCCGCTGGTCTCTCCAGTGTTTCGGCGACGTTACGTGGCGGAACCTCGACCGGCTAATCTCACTGGCGTGAGCAGCGCCGGGCCCTCGCGGGGCGAGGACCACCCCGGTCGGTCGCTCGGCCTGCCAGCGGCGGGCCCCGGTGCGGTGGCCAGCCTCGGCTCGCGGCTGCTCGGCTTGTTGATCGACTGGGTGGTCGCCCTGCTGATCGTCAGCATCTTTGTCGGCGGTGAGGTGTGGACCGGTCGCGGATGGGTGCAGGCCGCCCCGCTGCTGGTGCTGTTCGTCGAGCAGACGCTCCTGGTGGGACTGCTTGGGACGGCCATCGGCCACCGGTTGGCAGGCATCCGGGTGGTCGGCCCCGACGGCGCTCCGATCGGCGTCGGCCGGGCGGCGGTCCGCGCCGGGTTGCTGTGCCTGGCGATCCCACCGCTGCTGATGGACTCCGACCTTCGGGGGGTTCACGACAAGGTGGCTCACAGCGTGGTGGTACGAGCGAGTTAACTCTGATCAGCCGGCCGCACACCAGTACGCCCCGAACGCATCCGACAGCAGGTCGACCTGGGCCCGGTCGGTCGTCCAACCCCACGCGTGCGCGCCACGGCGCACCACCTGGACCGCCGCCCTCGTCTCGTCGACAACGAGCAGGGCCGGCAGTGCACCTGCACAACGACGCACCTGGGTATGCGGGGGCAACCGGCAGGTCTCATGTGCACCGCCGTGTGACAACAGCACGCGCAACGGTGGCCCGGCCGGGGGCGGCCGCAGCATGATCAGCGGCCCGAGCCACCACACGGTCGGCGGCACGATCGCACGGAGATCGCGTTTGGGCAGGTGCATGGAGTGGCGCTGCCGATATTGCTGGTCCGTCCGCTGGTCAGGCTCGATCCAGTGGGTGCCCAGGTTGGGCGCCTCGCCGTAGCCGTTCAGCGACTCGGCCAGCCGCTCAACCTCGTGCACCTGGGCTTCCATCTCGGCCTGGAGCCCCCGCGCGTACGCACGAAGTGCCGGACCGGCTGGTGCTAGCTGCACTGGTGCGCCGCGGTCCGGCGCGCTCCAGACCAAGCCACGCTGCTCAAGCTCGCCCACTGCTCGGCTCACCCGCGTCGGGTGCATCTGCAGGTGCCGGGAGATTGCAGCGCGCGAGCCCGCCTGCGTCTGCAACAGCCACCGCAGCACGCGCTCGGCAGCGACCCCCAAGCCCAGCGGGTCCAGGGCCAACGAACCAGTGGCCAGTGCGGGCGGCTGCTGCGACTCGTCCATACGCCGAGCATGGATGACGACCGCCGCCCTGGTAGGCCGCCGACAGCGAGGCTGTGGATCGTCGACGGATAGCGCGACCCTGGGGGCAAGGCGCGGTGCCTGCCGTATCTCGACCTGCTCACACCGCCGGTGAGTCACAACGTGTGTGAGTGCTTCGAGATACAAATCAGAGCACAGGATCAACCGCTGGCTCAGCGGCCCTACATCAGCGGCCCTGCATCAGCTTGCGCATGCCTTTGGCGCTGGTGGGCATCGGGCCGTGCGGGATGGGGGCTTGTGGACGCATCGCATCCAGCGCACGCATCCGCTGCAGCAGGTCGGTCATATCGCCCGGCGTGATGGCCCTGGGCAGCTTCTGGACGTGCTTGGTTAGCTTGGGGATCGCGATGGAACCCTCGTCGTCCCCGGCGGTGATTTCGTGGATCGGGGCATCCTGGGCCAACCGCGCGTGCTTCTTGCGCTCAACAGCCAGCAGGTTGCGCACCCGGTTGGGGTTGCCCTCGCCGATGAGCACGATCCCTGGGCGACCGATCACCCGGTGCACCACGTCTTGGTTCTTGGTGAACGCCACGCCTGGCTTCACATCCCATCCGCGACGCAACATCTGCAGGGCCGCTGCGGCGGCACCTGGCCGGCCCTCCACCTGCGCGTAGGCAGCCTTCTCCACTCGACGACCGAAGACGACGATGACCGCGAGCAGGCCGATCAGCAGGCCGAACATGACTCCGGCTGCGGGGTGGATCCACACCCAGGCGGCAAAACCGACGACCAGCCCCACACCGAGGAAGATCGCTAACAGCAGCCAACCGATCCGCGGATACTCACGCTTGGTGATGCGGTAGGCCTGCGCGATCTGTGCGCGTCGGCCGACGGGAGCCGTTGCTGGGGTCGACATCGTGGTGGGATTCCTTGCTGCAGGTCGGGGGTCGTGCCGTCAGGCTACGCCCTGGCCCCTGCGCTGACTCGGTGATCGCTGCGCGCCTGCAGCGCCTGGTCGTAGAGCCGCCCGGCCCGGTACGAGGAGCGCACCAGCGGCCCCGACATGACTCCGGCGAAGCCGAGCCGCAAGGCCTCCTCGCGCAACTCGACGAACTCCTCTGGACGCACCCAGCGCTCTACGGGGTGGTGGCGCGGGCTGGGCCGCAGATACTGCGTGATGGTCAGCAGGTCAGTGCCCGCGGCCACCAGGTCGCCCATCGCCTCCACCACCTCGGCCGAGGTCTCACCCATGCCGAGGATCAGGTTGGACTTGGTGACGAGTCCGTCGTCGCGCGCTGCGCTGATGACGTCAAGGGAGCGCTCGTAGCGGAAACCGGGGCGAATCCGCCGAAAGATCCGCGGCACGGTCTCGATGTTGTGCGCGAAGACCTCGGGCCTGGAGGCGAACACCTCGGCAAGCAGCTCGGGCACCGCGTTGAAGTCGGGCGCCAGCAACTCCACCCCGGTGCCGGCGTTCAGCTGGTGAATCTGGCGGACGGTCTCGGCGTACAGCCAGGCCCCGCCGTCTGCAAGGTCGTCACGGGCCACACCGGTGACCGTGGCGTAGCGCAACTGCATGGTCCGGACGCTCTCCGCGACCCGGCGCGGTTCGTCTCGGTCGAGATCCTCCGGCTTGCCGGTGTCGATCTGGCAGAAGTCACACCGCCGGGTGCATTGGTCGCCGCCGATGAGGAAGGTGGCCTCGCGGTCCTCCCAGCACTCGAAGATGTTCGGGCAGCCCGCCGACTGGCAGACGGTGTGCAGGCCCTCGCCCTTCACCAGCTGCTGCAGCTCGGTGTACTGCGGGCCCATCTTCGCCCGGGTCTTGATCCACTCCGGCTTTCGCTCGATCGGGGTTTCGGCGTTGCGCACCTCAAGGCGCAGCAGCCGCCGACCGTCTGGCGCCGGGTTAGTAGGTGTGCTCGTCACGCCGCCAGCGTACGCGGGGTGCGCCGGGCCGGCCCCGCTGCGGGTCAGCCGGTCGGCGGGCTCAACACGGGGATGCCGACCGGCTTGGCAATCGGAACGTCGGCCGTCCGGTCGTACGGCTCCCAGCCCAGCAGTCGGCGCAGATGCGGCTCCACCAGATCAGCCGCCTCGTCGACGCTGACGCGGCGCCCGAGCTCGGCGCTCAGCGAGGTCACACCGGCGTCGGCGATGCCACACGGCACGATCGCGTCATACCAGGCCAGATCGACGTCGGCGTTCAGGCTGAAGCCGTGCATGGTGACCCCTCGTGCCACCCGGACGCCGATCGCGGCCACCTTGCGTTCGGGTCGACCGGCCTCGGCTGCCAGCCACACCCCGGAGCGGCCGCGCACGCGACCACACCTGAGGTCGAGGTCGGCGCAGGCGGCGATCAACGCCTCCTCGACGCGGCGCACATAGTCGACGACGTACACATGCGCCGGCAGCCGCACGATGGGGTAGCCGACGAGCTGCCCCGGGCCGTGGAAGGTGATCTTGCCGCCGCGGTCCACATCGACGACCGGCGTGCCGTCACTGGGCCGCTCGTGTGCTTCGGTGCGCTTGCCCGCGGTATAGACCGGCGGGTGTTCGAGCAGCAGCACCGCGGCGTCGAGCTCACCGGCGGTGACGCGTGCATGCAGTTGGCGCTGCTGGTCCCAGGCCGCCTGGTAGTCGACGCTGCCGATCCGCTGCACCTGCACGTGACGAGCCTAACGCCGCTTCAGGCTGCGCCTAGGTGGGAGACCGCAACAATGGATGGGCCAAATGCGACCGAACGTGACCTGATCGGGCTCGCTCGGCTTTGTCAAGGTGAGGGAGCGGATTCGTGCGGTCGCGCAGGCTATGGGTGTGGCCGCTTGTAATCGTCCTGCTCTGGCTGGCGGTGGGCGGCCCGCTCGGGTCGTTCGCCGGCAAGCTCGCCGAGGTACAGGAGAACGACAACGCAGCCTTCCTGCCGGCCTCAGCAGAGTCCACCGAGGTGGTGGAGGCGCAGGCAGAGTTCGTCGGCGACGAGGCCGTCCCGGCAATCGTGGTCTGGGAGGATCCCAAGGGTCTGGACGACGCCGAC
>JACCYS010000165.1 GCA_013696365.1 Nocardioidaceae bacterium | reverse complement strand
CGTGCGGTGATCTTGGAAGAGATCGCGATGAACGACGACGACCCCGACGACGTCGTCCACAATCTCATCACCGAGCGCCTGTGGGCGGGGTCGCCGCTGGCGCGGCCGATCGCGGGGACGGCCGACTCGATCCGGTCGCTGACTCGCGCTCAGGTCGACGATCACTACCGGCGCAGCTACCGGCCGGAGGCGGTCGTGGTGGCGGTCGCCGGCAATGTCGAGCATGCCGACCTGGTGCAGCGGGTGCGAGCCCAGTTCGGTGCCGCTGGCTGGCTGGCTGATGCCGTCGCACAGCCACAACCGGCCCGCCACTATGCCGGCGCATCGGTGGCCTACGGACGGGGCGCAGGACTGATCGTCCGCCCGACCGAGCAGGCGAACCTGGTGCTGGGGCTGCCCGGGCTCCCGCGCTCCGACAACCGGCGCTATGCGGTCGGCGTACTGATGACCGCGCTCGGTGGCGGCATGAGCTCGCGGCTGTTCCAGGAGATCCGGGAGAAGCGGGGGCTCGCCTACGCGGTGTACTCCTTTGCCACGCACTACGCCGACAGCGGCATGCTGGGTGTCTACGCCGGGTGCGCGCCGGGCCGCGTCGACGACGTGCTGGCGCTGTGTCGCGAGCAACTGGTCGACGTCGCCGCACGTGGTCTCAGCGACGACGAGGTAACCCGCGGTCGGGGCCAGTTGCGCGGCAGCATCGTGCTCGGGCTGGAGGACTCCGGCTCGCGGATGAGCCGGATCGGCAAGGCAGACCTGGTGCACGGCGAGCTGCCCAGCATCGACGAGGTGCTTGCCCGGGTCGCGGCCGTCACTCCCGACGACGTGCGAAACCTCGCCGCCGAACTCCTCGACGCCACCCCGGCCCTGGCAGTGGTCGGCCCGTTCGACGACGCCGACCGGTTTGACGCCGCCGTCGCCTGAGCCCACGGGGACCCAGGCTCAGTAAGATCGACCCGTGGATGACCCGGTGCAGCGCGGCTACCGGCCGCTCGAGCCTGAGGTCACGACCGACCTGACGGGACGGCAGACATACGCGGGCTATCTGCAGCTCGACACCTTGTTGGCAGCCCAGCGGCCGCTCAGCGATCACCACGACGAGTTGCTGTTCATCATCGCCCACCAGGTCACCGAGCTCTGGCTCACGCTGCTGTCGCACGAGTTGCGCTCAGCGATGGGTCTGTTGGCCGCCGACGACCTGTCGCCGGCGCTGAAGCGGCTTGCGCGGATCAAGCACATCCAGCGACAGCTGTTCGAGCAGTGGGGCGTGTTGGAGACGCTGACACCGGTCGAGTACGCGCAGTTTCGGCAGGTGCTCGGTGACGCCTCCGGTTTCCAGTCGGCGGCCTACCGGAGCGTGGAGTTCATGCTCGGCAACAAGCTGCCGGCAATGGTCGCGGTGTTCGACCACGACCCAGCCGCACAGCGTCGCCTGCAGGACGACCTGCAGGCACCCAGTCTCTACGACGAGTTTCTCCGGCTGCTGGCCCGTCGTGGCCTGCCGGTGCCCGCCGAGCGGGTGCAGCGCGACTGGTCTGAGCCGTACGTGGCCCATGATGGGGTGGTGGAGGTGCTGCGCCAGGTCTACGCCGACACCGAGCGGTGGTGGGATGTGTACGAGACCGCCGAGGAGCTGGTGGACGTCGAGGAGTCGTTTCAGCTGTGGCGTTTCCGGCACCTCAAGACCGTGGAGCGCATCATCGGACACCGGCGCGGCACGGGGGGTTCGTCCGGCGTCGGTTTCCTGGCGCGGGCGCTGGACCTCACGTTCTTCCCCGAGCTGCTCACCGTACGGACGGAGATCGGCTGATGAGCAGTACCAGTCTGCGGGCGCCGACCCGGGAGGATGCCGCCGGGTTAGACGCGAGGGACCCGCTGGCGAGCTACCGGGACAGGTTTGTCTGTGACTCGCCGTCGGATGGCGTGCTGGCCTACCTCGACGGCAACTCGCTCGGCCGGCTGCCGCGGACCACCGTTGAACGTCTGCACGAGGTCGTGCAGCACGAGTGGGGCGGCCGCCTGATCCGCAGCTGGCAGGAGACGTGGTTGCGGCTGCCGCGGCAGGTGGGCGACCTGATCGGGTCAGCCGTCCTCGGCGCCGCGCCTGGGCAGGTGGTGGTGGCCGACTCGACGTCGGTGTGCCTGTTCAAGGCGCTGCATGCTGCGGCCGGGTTGCGTCCCGGACGTACCGTGCTTGTTGCCGCCGACACCGACTTTCCCACCGACCGGTATGTGCTGCAGGCGGTGGCTGAGCAGCGGGGGATGGCGGTGCGGTGGTTGGCGCCGGACCCCGACGGCGGGGTGGACCCCGGGGTGCTGGAGCCGGCGCTGGGCGACGACGTGGCGGTGGTGGCACTCAGCCACGTCGACTACCGCAGCGCCTACGTTGCCGACCTGGTGACGGTGACCGCGATGACCCATGCAGCCGGCGCGGTGACGGTGTGGGACCTGTCGCACTCGGCCGGCTCGGTGCCGGTCGGCCTGGATGCCGCGACGGTCGACCTGGCGGTGGGTTGCACATACAAGTATCTCAACGGCGGTCCCGGTGCTCCCGCATATCTGTACGCCGCGACCCGTCACCATGGCGACCTGAAGCAGCCGGTGCCAGGGTGGTTCGGGGCCGCCGACGTCTTTGCGATGGCAGCCGACTTCACGCCGGCGACCGGCATCGAGCAGATGTTGTCCGGAACGCCGTCGGTGCTGGGGCTGATCGCCGTCCGCGAGGGGGTTCGATTGGTGGCCGATGCGGGGATGGTTGCCATCGCCGCCAAAGCGACGGGGTTGACCGAGCTCGCCATTGCGCTGGCCGATGCCTGGCTGGGCCCGCTTGGTGTCACCCTCGTCAGCCCACGAGATCCGGTGCTGCGCGGCGCGCACCTGGTCTTGCGGCACCCCGAGGCACGTCGCTGGAGTGATCAGCTGGCGGCCGACGGGGTTATCGGCGACTTCCGCAATCCAGACCTGTGGCGGATCGGACTGTCCCCGCTGAGCACGTCGTACTTCGAGGTGTGGACTGCCATGGACACTGCCCGCACGGTGCTGGCTGAGCTGATGGAGGAGCGTTCGTGAGCGTCACTCAGGTGGCTGTGGTGGGTGCCTACGGACGGATGGGCGAAGCGATCAGTGCTGCGGTCGACGCCGCCGACGACCTGGCACTGCTGGCACGGATCGGGTCCGGCGACAACCTCGATGCGCTTGCCGAGGTCGACGTGGCGGTGGATGTGACCCGGCCGGACCAGGTGCTGGCTACCCTGCGACGAGCAGTCGACCTTGGCACGCACGTGGTCGTCGGCACCTCTGGGATGGCCGGTGCCCGACTGGACGAGGTGCGTGACCTGCTAGCCGATAACCCTTCGGTAGGAGTGCTGGTGGCGCCGAACTTCTCGGTCGGGGCGGTGCTGGCGATGCGGTTCGCTGCGCAGGCCGCGGCCTATTTCGAGTCCGTGGAGGTGGTCGAGATGCATCACCCGGACAAGGTCGACGCGCCATCGGGCACCGCCCGTCGTACGGCGCAGCTGATCGCAGCCGCACGGGAGCAGGCAGGTCTCGGCCCAGTGCCGGACGCGACCGGTGACGACGGCGCGGCCGCCCGGGGCTTCGATATTGACGGGATCGCTGTGCACGCGTTGCGGGTGCGCGGTCTGACCGCCAGCCAAGAGGTGTTGCTCGGTGGGGTGGGGGAGACGCTATCGATCAGGCATGATTCGCACGACCGGGCATCGTTCATGCCCGGGGTGCTGGCCGCCGTGCGAGCGGTGCCGTCGATGCCCGGGCTCACCGTCGGGCTCGACGCCGTGCTCGGTCTCTGATCCGTCGGCGATCGGCGGTGGCGATGCGGGTGCGGTCCACGATCGTCGTGCTGGTGGCGGTGACGGCGTTCTATCTGGTGACCATTGGTTGGCGTGGGGTGGTGGCCGTGCGCAGTGGCGACCCGGCGGCGGTCGCGCTCGGGCTGGCCCTGCTGGTGGTGCCGGCGATCGGCGCCTGGGCGTTGCGGCGTGAGCTGCGTTTCGGCGCGGCGACCCAGCGGTTGGGCACCCAGCTGGCCGCGTCCGGCCGGTGGCCGGACGAAGAGTTGCCGGTGGCGCCGTCTGGGCGACCTGACCGCGCTGCTGCTGATGCGCTGTTCGAGTCCCGGCAGGCTGAGGTCACCGCCGCGCCGACCGACTGGGCCGCGTGGTTTCGGCTCGGGTTGGCCTACGACGACTCGCGGGACCGCCGCCGCGCCCGCGAGGCCATGCAGCGGGCGATTGCGCTGCACGACCAGGAGCACCCCTGACCCGTCCGCGTGGCTTGTCCTCCCTCCGCCGGCCACCGGTCTGCGTGGCGGAGGTATGTGGCGGAGGTATGTGGCGCCGCGGGTCAGACAAGGCGGGCGAGGGCGGCCGCCAATGCGGCGACCGCCACCACCGCGAGGAATGGGGCGCGCAGCAGCAGCGCCACGACCGCCGCGGCCAGACCGACCGCCCGGGCATCGAAGACCAGCCGGTTGCCGTCGCTGACAATCTGGACCGCGACCAAGGCAGCCAGCAGTGTGACCGGAATGAGGTCCGCCACTCGGCGGACGTAGGGCCGGTCGAGCACGCGCTGCGGCACCGATAGCCCAGCCAACTTCAGTAGGTAGCACCCCAGGGCACTGACCAGCACAGCGGTCCAGATCATGGTTGTTCCGTCCGAGTCTTGGCGGCCTCTTGGCTCGGGGGGCGGCGGGCGATCAGCAGAGCCACCACGCCCGCGACGAGCACTGGCAGGCCTGGCGTGAGCACGGGAACGGTGGCCAGTGCCAAAGTCACCGCCAGCGTCGCGGCTATCCATGGCCCGGACCCGTCAAGGCGGGGCCAGAGCAGCGCCAGGAAT
>JACCYS010000144.1 GCA_013696365.1 Nocardioidaceae bacterium | reverse complement strand
CGGCACCCGCAGCACCGCATCGCGCAGCACCCGGGTGGCGCAACCCAACCGCCGCCCACCGGTGAGGGCGCGGCGGCCGTGATAGTCGGTCTCGGTCGGCCCCGGCTCGCTCAGCCGGTCGGCGTCGCCCGGTACACCCGGACGTTCACCGAGCTCGACCTGGCAGCGTCCGCAGATGCCCCGGCCGCCACAGATCGAGTCCAGGTCGACACCCAGCGAGCGCGCGGCATCCAGCACCGTGGTGCCTGCATCGATCTGCCCGCGGCGGCCCGAGGGCATGAACGAGACGTCGACGACCTCAGGCACCAGGGGCACCCGCAGCCGACCGACGCCGGCTGCCTCGGCGGCCCTTGGTCGCGCCCGCGGTCGCGTCGGCGCCGTCGGCTGCCCGGTGTGCCCTGATCCAGGCGGCACAGTGTCGGTCGTTGCCGGTCAGGACGTCGGCCGCCATCACCGCCTGGTGGATCTCGGCCTCCATCGGGTTGGTTATCGCCGAGGTCAGGCCGGCGCCGATCGCCATCGTCAGGAAGCCAGCGTTGATGCCGGCCCGGTGCGGCAGCCCAAAGCTGATGTTGGATCCGCCGCAGGTGGTGTTCACACCCAGCTCGTTGCTCAGCCGACCGACGAGCCGCAGCACCTGCCGACCAGCCTGCCCGATGGCCCCGATCGGCATCACCAGCGGGTCGACGACGATGTCCTCGATCCCGATGCCGTGGTCGCTGGCGCGGTGCACGATGCGCTCGGCCAGCGCGAACCGTACGTCGGGGTCCTCGGAGATGCCGTTCTCGTCGTTGGTAATCGCCACCACCGCCGCCCCATACTTGGCGACCAGCGGGAGCACAACCTCCAGCCGCTCCTCCTCGGCGGTGACCGAGTTGACCAGCGCCTTGCCTTCGTACGCGGCGAGCCCGGCCTCCAGCGCGGCAACGATCGACGAATCGATCGACAGCGGCACGTCGGTGAGCGACTGCACCTGCCGGATCGCCTCGGCTAAGATCGCGGGCTCGTCGGCCAGCGGGATGCCGGCGTTGACGTCCAACACCGCAGCACCGGCCTCAACCTGCGCGAGGGTGTCGGCGCGCACCCGGCTGTAGTCGCCGGCCTTCATCTCCGCCGCCAGCTGCTTGCGGCCGGTGGGGTTGATGCGCTCGCCGATGACGACGAACGGCCGGTCTGACCCGAGCACGACCTCACGGGTCGCCGAGCCGATGACGGTGTGGGTCACGCGGTGTCCTGTTCAGCTGGAGGTCCGGGTGGTCGCGACGCTGGCTGGGCCTTGACGATGTCGTTGAGTCGCGACGACGGATAGTCGTTCTCGAGCCGGGCGACCTCGGCAGCTACCTCGGTCTGCAGGTCTGGCCCGCAGGGTTTCGTCCGCCGGTCCCACTGCTCGAGGTAGTCCTCGGAGCCGGCGAGCCCGGCGCGCATCGCGGCCCGGTCCACTGCCGTGCTGAAGCGGGCGTGCAACTCGGCCCGGACGGTGTCCGCGTGGTGGCTGGCGACGACCTGGGTGGGGATGTCGCCCCACCAGATGACCGACAGCTGAGGTTCTGCGGGGCCGCCGCTCCTGCGTCGTACGCTCACGACGGGCCAGCCGTCGGCAGCGCGTAGAGCGGCCGTCGGCCGAGCTGCACCAAGACGGGTTCGACGTCGCCGGTGCCCACCGGCAGGTGCTCGAAGCGCAGCCCGAGCCGACAGGCGGCCTCCTCGGCCTCGGCGATCAGCCGCGGGGTGGGGAACTGTGACAGGTAGACCAGCCGGGTGTAGTTGCCGAAGTAGTCGCCCAGCAACTGCGGCCAGCGGTCCAACCCCAGCCCGCGCCACACCAGCCGGTCGAACTGCCGGACGAGGAAGTCGGTGAGGTAGAACGTGGTGGGCTCGGCGTCGTGCAGCTCGGCGAACGCGTCCGACCCGGTGAAGAACTCGTAGCAGTGCGAGCCGGGTAGGCGCTGCACGCCGTAGCGGTCGAGCACCGCGTCCAGCTGTCCGCCGGTGCCGCAGTCGCCGTAGCCGACGAAGATCTCGTCGTAGTGTCCGCGCGCCGCGATCAGCCGCTCCTCAACGGCGGCCGGGATGCGTTGCGGGGTGTTGTGCAGACCGGACGGCAGGTACTGCAGGTCGAGGTGGTCGAAGCCCGCCTGCTTGGACACGATCGCCAGCTCGCGGGCCAGCGCACCGCAGGCCAGCACCAGCACCCGGCCGGTGCCGAGCGGCTCAGACTGCAGTGGCGAGGTCACGACGGGCTCTGATCAGGGTCTGGGCGGTCTCGGCGGCCACGGCAGCGTCGCGGCAGTAGGCGTCGGCACCGATGGCCACACCGAACTCCTCGTTCAGCGGGGCACCGCCGACCAGCACGATGTAGCGGTCTCGGAGCCCGCGGGCGGTCATCTCGTCGATGACGACCTTCATGTACGGCATGGTGGTGGTCAGGAGCGCCGACATTCCGAGGATGTCGGGCTGGTGCTCCTCAAGTGCGCTCAGGTACGTCTGTACGTCGATGTTGATGCCGATGTCGACGACCTCGAAGCCGGCTCCCTCAAGCATCATGGCGACCAGATTCTTGCCGATGTCGTGGATGTCGCCCTTGACGGTGCCGATCACCACCTTGCCGATCTGCTGGACGCCGGTCTCGGCGAGCAGCGGGCGCAGCAGCGCCATCCCGCCCTTCATCGCGTTTGCGGCGAGCAGCACCTCGGGCACGAACAGGATGCCGTCGCGGAAGTCGACACCGACGATGCGCATCCCTTCGACCAGCGCCTCGTTGAGGACTCGTTGCGGGCCCCAGCCGCGCCTCAGCAGGATCTGCGTGCCCTCGATGATCTCGTCGGCCATCCCGTCGTAGAGGTCTTCGTGCATCTGCTGGGTCAACTCGTCGTCGGGGAGAGTCGCCAGGTCAAGCTCGTCGTCGCTCATGGGCTATACGGTCCAATCTGCTTCGCGACAGCGTTTCACGATACGGCACTGTGCTGCCTAGTGGAAAGTGTAGGTCGCACGGAACGCAAAAGTCGAGCGGAACCGCCACTCGTCCCGGCGTGTCGGCTAGCCGTTCACCGAGAACGAGCTTTTGCGGTTGATGATCCGGTTGCGGCAGAACGTGCCGAGTGGCAGTCGCAGGCCGGTGTGTGTGCCGGCGACCACCACTGGATCGGCGTCGTGGTCGTGTCCGCCTTCGACCGCGCCGATCAGCTCGGCCATGCAGTGACCGGCCACTCCGGCGTTCTTGAACTGGTTGCCCGAGGTGCCGATCGCAACGTAGAACCCGTCCAGGTCGGTGCGGTCATAGATGGGGATCCAGTCGTCGGCCACGTCGTAGAGGGCAGCGATGCCGCTCGGTTTGTTCGGTACGGCCAGGTCGGGCAGTCGGCGCGCTGCCCGCAACACCTGCCGCTCGAAGCCGTCCGCGGTGACCGCCCGGTTGAAGTCGTCCGGGTCCTCGACCCACTCCTGGTCGTCGCACTCGGGATCGAGCGATCCGACCAAAAGGTTTCCGCCCACCTCGGGCCGCAGGTACACGCCAGTGTCACCATCGGCGATCTGGGTGGTCCGGTCGTTGGCCGTGTTGGCCGTGTTGGCCGTGTTGGCCGGTGCGGCCACGTGGTGCACCTCATGGCGCATCGGCCGGGTGCCGATGGACATCCGGTCCGCCTGCCCGGCGAGCGCATTGATGGCCGCCGAGTGCGGCCCGGCGGCGTTGACCACCACGCGGGTGTGCACGCAGGTGCCGTCGGACAGTCGCACCCCGGTGACCTGGCCGTTCGTGTGGTCGATCGCGGTCACCGTCGCGTGGAACCGATAGCGCCCGCCGTGTGCCTCGGCGGCCCGCTGCAGGTTGTGCGCCGCCAGCTGAGGGTCGTTCACGTAGCCCGCGTCCGGAGTCCAGATGCCACCCTCGAGCTGGCGCTCGGCGTCGGCCCAGAAGGCGTCGTCGTCGGCCGTGGTCGGCGGCCCGTAGGAGCCGCGGTCAAACGTCGGCAGCTGGCGCGCCAGCTCGTCGGCATCCCAGTCCTCGTACGGGACACCGACCTGGTCGTAAAGCGGAACGCACCGCTCATGATGGCCGCCCGGCTCCTTGAGCAGGACCATCCCTGGCTGGACAAAACGCGCCAAACCTCGCTCGTCGTCAACTCCCAGGTGGGCCTGCCAGTCCGCCCAGTAGTGCATGCCCTCCCAGGCCATCGCCACCCCGGCAAACGTGGAATAGCTGAAGCGAACCACCGCGCTCGAGCTGCTGGTCGAACCAAAGCCCGCTGCGGGCAAGGCGTCGATGTTGAGCGTCTGCCAGCCGCGGCGAGCGAGCTCGAGGCCGATCGAGGCGCCGATGACCCCCGCCCCAATGACGACGGCGTCCACGGTCGATTCCGACGGCTGTGACATCTGCGACTCCTCGGCGTCATCGGGCGGTAACCACATTGTGGTCATGTACCGCATCGTGGTCCAAGGGTATGCTGTCGCGCAACCGAGGGGAGGGGCTATGGCCAACGTCCAATCGATAGAACGCGCATTCACCATCCTCGACGTGGTGGTCTCAGACGAGGCCCGCGGAGTCACCGAGATCGCCGCCAAAGTCGGTCTGCCGAAGTCGACGGTGGCTCGCCTGCTGTCCACCCTCGAACAGCTCGAGGTGGTCGAGCGGGCCGGCGAGGGGTCGGACTATCAGCTCGGCCCCAGGCTGCAGCAGCTCGTCGGGCCGGTGGACATGACCGCGCAACTAGTGGAGCGTGTCCGCCCGAGTCTGGAATGGCTGGCGTTGCAGTTGGGGGAAGGCACCGGGTTCGCCATCCCGGTCGGCTCCGCCATCCAGGTCGTCAGCCAGGTCGACGGGCCGCATGCGGTGCAGGTGCGCAACTACTCCGGCGAGCTGTTTCCGGCGCACGTCGGCGCACCCGGCGTGGTGTTGATGGCGCAGTGGGGCGAGGCTGAGCTCGAGCGCTACCTTTCGCACCCGCTCACACCCTTCACCGAGCACACGGTCGTGCACCCGTGGCAGATCAGAGAGCGTGTCGCCCAGGTGCGCCGCGACGGTGTGTGCTGGGCGCACGAGGAGTTCGCCGAGGGCATCTCGACGGTGGCGGCAGCGGTGCATGCGTCCAGTGGCCGAGTGCTCGGTGCCCTGTACGCGCACGGGCCGACGTACCGGTTTCCGGCGCCGGACAGCGTGCAGTGGACGGCCGATCTGATATACCGCAGCGCCGGTGAGATCTTCGCGCCGGGCAAGGGCTGACCCGGTCGCCCTTGCCCCTCGTTCGCCCCGCTTTGCCCTCCTCGCCTCGATGGTCCGCCACGCCTCTGCGGTCCGCCACGTTTACGTGGCGTACTGACCCTTTACGGGGGCTGCGTGCCACGTAAAGGGTCGCCATGCCACGTTTACGTGGCGCGCGAACGGGACGGCGGCGGGGCAGTAGCGCGGAAGCACTAGCGGAGCACTGGTGCAGCACGGCTGAACCGGCGCATACTCACCAACATGACGACCGACCCGACCTTTTACCGCAGCGCGACCGAGGCGATCGCCGCGCCGTCCGAGCAGTTGGCCTACGTGGTCGCCTTCGACCGAGCGGGCGAGCAGTCGGACGCGTTGACGACGATCGATGTGGACACTGAGTCCCCGACGTACGGGCAGGTGGTTGGTTGGGCGGACCTTCCGACCAAGGGCGACGAGCTGCACCACTTCGGTTGGAACGCCTGCAGCAGTGCGCTGATGCACGAGGGACATGACATGGACGGGCTCGCCCGGCGCTACCTTCTGCTGCCGGGGATCCGCAGCTCGCGCATCCATGTGTTCGATACTCAGCCCGACCCCACCGCCCCGCACTTGGTGCGGACCATCGACGCCGACGAGCTGGCCGGCAAGGCCGGATACTCCCGACCGCACACTCTGCACTGTGGTCCGGACGGCATCTTTCTGACTTGCCTGGGCTCGGCCGACAGCAACGGCAACGGTGACAGCGGGGATGATGGCCCCGCGGGCATCGCGCTGCTCGACCACGACACGTTCGACGTCATCCGTGCGTGGGAGACCGATCGCGGCCCGCAGCGGATGGCCTATGACGCCTGGTGGCACCTGAATCGGAACGTGCTGGTCACCAGCGAGTGGGGGAGCCCGTCGATGATCGAGAACGGGGTCGTGCCCGAGCTGCTGCTGGCCAACAAGTACGGCCACTCGCTGCACTTCTGGGACCTTGCCGAGGGCCGGCACCTGCAGGAGGTGGACCTCGGCGAACAGCATCAGATGGCGCTCGAGCTGCGACCGTCCCACGACCCGGATGCGACCTGGGGGTTCGTGGGCGTCGTCATCTCCACCGAGGATCTTTCGGCGTCGGTGTGGCGGTGGCGGCGCGACGACGATGGCGAGCACTGGACTGCCGACAAGGTCATCACGATCCCGGCCGAGCCCGCTGATGCCGATGACCTGCCACCGGCGCTGAAGCCGTTCGGGGCGGTGCCGCCGCTGGTCACCGACATCAACCTGTCGGTCGACGACCAGTGGCTGTATGTGTCCTGTTGGGGCACCGGCGAGCTCAAGCAGTACGACGTGTCCGACCCGGCGCACCCGCGCGAGGCAGGCTCGGTACGCCTTGGCGGCATCGTCGGTCGCCGTCCGCACCCGGCGCAGCCGGAGCTGCCGCTGGCAGGTGGCCCGCAGATGGTCGAGACCAGCCGGGACGGTCGCCGGGTGTATGTGACCAACTCGCTGTATGGCGCGTGGGACGACCAGTTCTATCCCGACGGTGTCGGCGCCTGGATGGCCAAGCTGGACGCCGACCTCGACGGCGGGGGGCTGCACCCCGACCCCGGATTCTTCCCCCAAGGCGAGGCGTTCCGCGGGCTGCGCGCCCACCAGGTGCGGCTGCAAGGCGGCGACGCGTCGTCGGACTCGTACTGCTACCGCTGAGCCGGAGACAGGGGGCGGCGACGACCCGCGCTTCGCCCTTTGATCATCGCAGGGTTGTTGTCAAAGGTCGGTCGCGATAACCCTGGATGATCGCGGATGGGGGGATGGTCGACCCGGACAAGTCCAACCGCTGTTGGGGCGCGGCTGGGGGCGAGCAATACTGCGGCCCGTGAGTGAGCAGCAGGCGATCGAGGTCAACTGGGTGCAGGCGATGGCCGGTGCTCTGGCGGCCATGTCGTCGGCGGTGCTGTTGTCCACGGTCGGCGTCGCCGGCACGATCATCGGGGCAGCCGTCGGCAGCGTGATCGCCACCGTCGGCAGTGCCGTGTACGCGCATTATCTGCGGGTGAGCCGAGAGCGGGTTGCGAAGGCTCGCGCGCTGGCTTTCGAGCAGGCTGCGAGAGCCCGCGCTCGGGGTTTGCGGGCTTCGACGTTGCCCGGTTTGGCCAAGGTCGGCTCGGCCAAGGCCCGCCAGCCCGACATCAGCGGCTCGACC
>JACCYS010000136.1 GCA_013696365.1 Nocardioidaceae bacterium | reverse complement strand
ACATCATTGAGACATCGGTCGACGTCGGCGACCTGGTGGAGGAGGCACGGGCCTGGGAGCGAGGGGTGGACGAGCTGGCTCGAAAGGACAGCGAGATCGCCGAGTACGTCGAGGCGCTGGAGTCGGCACTGGACACCAGCGAGCTTCCAGACGCCAGCGGCGACGCGATCGCAAGGGAGTTCGAGCGCTACCTCAGGCGGCGCCACCGCGACACCGGCTGAGCACGGCGCTCAGCCGCCAACAGGCGGCTCAGAGGGCGACCCCCAGCAGTGCGTCGACCGCCGCCGCGACCGTGCGCCCACCGCCGACCCAGCCCTGCTGCGCCGCCGCCGCCCACTCATCCACGGCCAGCACCGCAGCGGGAGCGTTGAGATCCTCGGCCAATGCCCGTCGTATCGCCTCGACCACTGCTGTTGCTTCTGCCCCGGGCTGGTCCGCGGGCCCCGAGGCGCTGAGCGCGGATCGCCAAGCAGCCAGCCGTGTGCGAGCGGCGCCGAGGTCGGCGACGGTCCATGACCAGTCAGTGCGGTAGTGGTGGCTCAGCAGCGCGAGCCGCAGAGCCATCGGATCGACACCTGCCATCAGCAGCTCCGACACCAGGACCAGGTTGCCCCGTGACTTGCTCATCTTGTCGCCGTCCAGGCCGACCATCCCGGCATGCACGTACGCCTGGGCGAAGGGGGCCGACGCAAAGGCCATCTCCGCCTCGGCCGCCGACATCTCATGATGTGGGAACACCAGGTCGCTACCACCGCCCTGGATCTCGAAACCCATGCCGAGATGCTCGACGGCCATGGCGGCGCATTCCACATGCCAGCCCGGCCTGCCCGCCCCCAACGGTGAGTCCCATGCCGGCTCGCCAGTGCGCTCGGCCCGCCACAGCAGCCAGTCGAGTGGGTCCCGCTTGCCGCTGCGCTCGGGGTCACCGCCCCGCTCGCCGAACAGGCCGAGCATCGTCTCGCGATCCAGTCTGCTCACCCGTCCGAAGCTCTCGTCCCGCGAGGAGTCGAAATACAGGTCGCCGTCCACCTCGTAGGTCACACCGGCTGCCCGGAGTCGCTCAATGGCAGCCACCACCAGGTCCATCGACTCGACGACGCCGGTGAAGTGTTGCGGCGCCAACATCCGCAAAGCCTCCATGTCACCGCGGAACAGCTGCACCTCGCGCTGCGCCAGATCCTGCCAGTCCACCCCGTCCCGCTCAGCGCGCTCCAGCAGCGGATCGTCGATGTCGGTCACATTCTGGGTGTAGGTCACCGACAGGCCGGCGTCGAGCCAGACCCGCTGCACAAGATCGAACGCCAGCATCGTCGCCGCGTGCCCGAGGTGGGTTGCGTCGTACGGGGTGATCCCACAGACGTAGACACCAGCCTTGTGCGCCGCCTCGATCCGTGCCAGCTGTCCGGTTGCGGTGTTGTGCACCGAGAGCGCCAGCCCTGTCCCGAGCCCCCTGGCTGCGAGCGACGGAACCGGCTCAGACGCCCAGGCACGCATGCCGCGAACCCTAACCGTCGGCGCTCAGAAGACCGGCCACGGGACGGCCCGCCAGCTCTCCGGTGGCTCCGGAAAGCAGCGCCGCCGCACCAGCAGCCGCAGTCGAGTTCGCAGTCTTGCCAGCTCGTGGCCGTTCAGCAGTTGACTGAGCCGCTCACGGAACCCCGACGCGGTGTTGTCCTCGAGGGCTGACAACAGGCGGTGCACGGGCTCAAGATCTTCGTCAGCGAGCGGCTCTCCCGCCCAGCCCCAGAGCACGGTGCGCAATTTGTCGTCCACATGGAACGTGAGGCCGTGGTCGCACCCGCGCAACACCCTGCCCGCCGACAGCAGGTGCCCCGCCTTCCGGTCGGCGTTGTTGACGACAGCATCAAAGACCGTCATCCGGCGCAACCCGGCCACGTCGGCGTGCACGAGCGAGATCGGCCGCTCGGCTCCGTCCCAGGCGTCCAACACGTGCCGCCACCCAACGGGCAGCTGTCCCTGTGGCACCAGGTCGACCAACTCGGTGTCGTCGGTGTCGACCCACTCCTGCACCATGCCGGACCCGAACGGCCCATCGGCGTGCACAGTCGTTGGCACGACGTGCCAGCCGGCCCGCTGGGACACCTCGTACGCCGCGACCTCCCGATCGGCGAGGGTGCCCGTCGGGAAGTCCCACAGCGGCCGCTCCCCCCTGACCGGCTTGTAGACACAGCGCACCACCACCCCGTCCAGGCTGACCTGGCCGACGAAGGTGGCGTTGGAGGCAGGCAGCACCCGCCCGTCGATCTCGAGCGTGCCGCGACTCAACACCGCAGCGGTGAACGGCTCGCCGCCGGGAAGCACCGCACCGGCGGTCAACGAGCCACCCGCTTGAAGCCGTTCGCTCGCGGGCACAGGTGCCCGGAGGGGTCGAGTGGCTGGCCGCAGAACGGACACGGTGGGCGGCCGGCAGAGATCACGGCTTCCGCACGGCCGGCGAAGGCTCTGGCAGCGGCAGGTTCGAGCCGTACCAACAAGACCTCTGAGACAGCGCCGCCCGCGGCATCGCTGACGTCGTCGGGCATGTCGTCGGTGTCGGTAGCCGCAGCAGGACCGTCCAAGTCATCGCCATCCTCGCCAGTCTCACCGTCCCCCGGTTCGACATCGTCGTCGCCGACCGGGAATGCCTCGATGACCACCTGCTTGTCATCGCCATCCCAGGACAGAGTCATCGTCCCGACCCGGAACTCCTCGACCAACGGCTGGTCCAGCGGATCGGGGTCGGCGCCCACGGCAACCGCATCGGCCTCAGCAATATCGTCGGTGCGCACGAGTTCATCCAGCAGCACGCCGATGCGCTCGGCCAGGATCGCGACTTGCTCTTTTTCCAGCGACACACTGGTGACGAGTCGGTCGCTGCGTGCCTGCAAGAAGAAGGTGCGCCCTCCGGGCTCGCCGACGGTGCCGACCACGAATCGGTCCGGCGAGACATGCCTGTGCACGAGCATGCGCTGAAGCCTATGCGGCCGGGCCGACGGACGACCCGGCCCCGCCGCCGACGACCGCATCGGAGTCGCTGCTGCCCCGGCGGCGTCGCCGCTTGGCGCGCGCCGGTGGTCGCAAAGCGGACAGGTCGTTTCCCTGATCGTTGACGTGCAGCACGAACGGCCGCTGGGCGGTGTAGCGCAGCACACTGACCGATGCCGGGTCGACCCCGATGCGCTGGAACTGGTCCAGGTGCAGGCCGAGCGCATCGGCAAGCACCGACTTGATCACGTCGCCATGGCTGACCGCCACCCAGACGGCGTCGTCGCCGTTCTCGCCGGCGACCTCACCGTCGTGCCGACGGACGGCGGCCACCGCCCGGCGCTGCATGTCAGCCATCGCCTCGCCGTCGGGAAATGTCACGGCGCTCGGGTGCGCTTGCACGGTCTTCCACAGCCGCTCCTTGGCGAGCTCCTTGATCGGCCGTCCGGTCCACGAACCGTAGCCGCACTCAATGAGTCCGTGGTCGCGCCGCACCTCGATGCCGTCGGTGCGGTTCTGCACGATGGCGCGTGCGGTCTGCAACGTGCGCTCCAACGGGCTGCTCACCACCCGTGCCAGTGGCAGTGCGGTCAGCCGATTGCCGAGCCGTTGTGCTTGGCCACACCCCACCGCGTCGAGGCGCACACCGGCGGCACGACCAGCCAGCACGCCGGCAGCGTTGGCCGATGTGCGGCCGTGCCGGACCAGAACGAGTGTGGGCATCGCCCGCCAGCCTAGGCGAGGGGGACAATGGCCGCGTGATCATCGACTGTGCCGTCTATCGCAGCGGCGAGCGCATCGACGAGCCGGCGCACCAGGCCGACGTGCACGCTGCCCGCGAGGAGGCGGACCGCGTCGGCGGCTTTCTGTGGCTCGGGTTGTTCGAGCCCGACGCCGCCGAGCTGCAGCGTTACGCCGACGAGCTGGGCCTGCACCCCTTGGCGGTGGAGGATGCGGTAAGCGCGCATCAGCGGCCGAAGATGGAGCGTTACGACGACGACCTGTTCGTCGTGCTGAAGACGCTCGCCTACACCGCGGACGACACCGTCGAGACCGGTGAGGTCGCCATGTTCGTCGGCAGCGACTACCTGGTCACGGTGCGCCACGGTGAGGGTGAGGGGCTGGGCAAACTGCGCCACCAGGCCGAGCAGCACACCGAAGTGCTGGGACATGGACCGGTCGCGGGCATGTACGCCGTGATGGACGGCATCGTAGACCGGTACGCCGACGTCGCCGCCGAGCTCGAGACCGATGTCGACGAGGTGGAACGCTCGGTGTTCGCGCCCGATCAGACCCGCGACTCCGAGCGCATCTACCGGCTCAAACGTGAGGTGCTCGAGGTGCGTCGGGCGGTGCAGCCGTTGCGCGAGCCGTTGAGCGGACTGGTGCGAGCCGACGTCGAGGAGGTCGACAAGGACGCCGCGCCGTTCTTCCGCGACGTCGCTGACCACGTGGCCCGGGTCGCGGAGGTGGTGGACGCTCTCGACCACCTGCTCGACAACGCGCTGTCCGCGCACCTGGCGCAGATCAGCGTGCAGCAGAACGACGACGTCCGCCGCATCTCCGCATGGGCAGCCTTATTCCTCGCCCCCACGCTGGTGGCCAGCATCTACGGCATGAACTTCGACCAGATGCCCGAGCTGCACTGGGCGTACGGGTACCCGCTGGTGCTGCTGGTGATGCTGACGGGGTCGTTCGGATTGTGGCGGGCGTTCAAGCGCAGCGGATGGTTGTGAGCCGCGCAGACGCCGTCAGGCAGTGAGCACCCCGGCACCGAGCAGCACCAGCACGCCGGTGCCCAACAGCACCCGGTAGATCACGAACGGCGCGTACGAGTGCGTCGACACGTAGCGCAGCAGCCAGGCGATGGTGGCATAGCCGACGACGAACGACACCGCCGTGGCCAGCAGGGTCTGCAACGGGGAGTAGATGTTTTCGTCGCCAATGGCATCGCGGAGCTCGAAGAAGCCGGCCCCGACCACAGCGGGGATCGCCAGCAGGAAGGCGAAGCGGGTGGCTGCCTCCCGTTCGAACCCCAAGAACAGGCCCATCGAGATCGTGGCCCCTGAGCGCGACACTCCGGGCACCAGCGCCAGCGCCTGCGCGCATCCCAACAGCACCGCCGAGCGCCAGCCCAGCTTGTCCAACGGACGCGTTCGGGCACCCACCCGCTCGGCCAGGCCGAGCACGAGTCCGAGCAGCACCAGGGTCGTGCCGACGATCCACAGACTTCGCAGGTCCTTCTCGATGACGTCTTTGAAGGCGATGCCCAAGATCACGATGGGCAGCGACCCAACGATCACATACCACCCCATCAGGGTGTCTCGATGACCTCGCCACTCAGGGTTCGCGAGCGCGCGCAACCAGGCGCTGGCAATCCGCGAGATGTCGTGGCGAAAGTACGTCACCACGGCCAGCTCGGTGCCGATTTGCGCCACCGCGGTGAAAGCCGCTCCGGGGTCCCCCCAACCAAACAGCTCCGGAAAGATGCGCAGGTGGGCAGAGGATGAGATCGGTACGAACTCCGTCAACCCCTGCAGCACCCCCAGGAACGCCGCCTGCCACCAGTCCACGCTGGTCACTACTCCCCTCGTTGCGGTCGCTGCTTGTGAGCGTGACGGTCGCGGTGGTTGCTCAGCGGCTGAGTCCGCTGGCGTCGAACGCGGTGGCCAGTGCCCGCAGTGTCACGGTCTGTTGCTGCACCGTGTCGTCGACGGCGCTCACCGCGAGGGTCGTCACCCCCGCCTCGGCGTACGCGTGCAGACGCTCGGTGATCCGCTCAAGCGGTCCGATCAGTGCGGTCTGGTCGACCAGGTCGAAGGGCACCGCGGCGGCAGCCTCACGGTGGCGGCGGTCCAGGTAGTGGCCCTGGATCTGCTCGGCGGCGTCCTCGAAGCCCATCCGGCGAGCCAGCGCGTTGTAAAAGTTCTGCTTCCTGCTGCCCATGCCGCCGACGTACAGCGCGGTGTGCGAGCGCAACTGGTCCGCGCAGGCGTCCAGATCGCTGCCGACGACGACCGGCACCGTTGCGGTCACGTCGATCGCCTCCAGTCCTCGGCCGACACGCTCGGCACCGACCCGCAGCGGGTCCATCGAGACGTCGGCATGCTCGGGGGCGAAGAAGATGGCCAGCCAACCGTCGGCAACCTCGCCGGCCAGCTCGAGGTTCCTGGGCCCGACCGCAGCAAGGTAGATGGGCAGCGGGTCGCGCTGCGGACGGATCATCAACTTGAGCGCCTTGCCGGGCCCGTCCGGCAGCGGCAGCCGCAGGTGGTCGCCGTCATAGCTGACGGTGTTGCGGGCCAGCGCCATCCGCACCACGTCGACATACTCACGGGTGCGGGCCAGCGGCTTATCGAACCGGACGCCGTGCCATCCCTCGGACACCTGCGGCCCGGACACGCCCAGACCGAGCCGGAAGCGCCCGTGCGACAGCAGATCGAGAGTGCCCGCAGTCATCGCGGTCATCGCCGGCGTTCGCGCCGGGATCTGCATGATCGCGCTGCCGATGTCGATGCGCTCGGTGCGGGCTGCGACGAACGACAGCACCGTCGGAGCGTCCGAGCCGTACGCCTCGGCGGCCCAGACCACGTCGTAGCCGAGCCGGTCCGCCTCCACCGCGAGCTGCACGTGTTCGTCGGCTGAGGCTCCGGCGACATAGCCGATGTTGACTCCCAGCCGCATGTGACCTCCGCACCGGCTCTATGGACCCGACGTGAGCCCCGGCGAGCCTAGCCCCGGATTGGGGGCGCGCAGCCATTAGCCTCGCCGACATGCAGCAACGGCAGGCTGGCCGCACGGGTCTGCGAATGTCCCGGCTTGGGCTCGGCACCTGGTTGTGGGGCAAGGACACCGACATGCACGAGGCGCGCGACCAGCTCGCTGCGTTCGTGGGTGCCGGGGGCACCCTGATCGACACCGCCGCCGGCTACGGCGACGGGCTCAGTGAGCAACTGCTCGGCGCCATGCTCGACGATGTGGTCGACCGCGACGATGTGGTGCTCGCCACCAAGGCCGGCGCAGGACAGCGGCATGGTAGGCATCTGCGCGACACCTCACGGGGCGCCCTGTTGCGTCAGCTGGACCGGTCGCTGCGGCTGCTCGACGTGGACGCTGTCGACCTGTGGCAGGTGCACGTGTGGAGCAACGACACCCCGCTCGAGGAGACCCTGTCGGCACTTGACCTGGCCGTGACCTCCGGGCGCGCGCGATATGTCGGGGTGTCGAATTACAGCGGGTGGCAGACCGCGCAGGCTGCAACGTTGCAGTCCTGCACCCCCGGCAGCACTCCGCTGGCCACCACCCAGGTGGAGTACTCGCTGCTGAACCGGGACATCGAGGAGGAGGTGCTGCCAGCGGCGGCAGCCCTGGGCCTCGGTGTCTTGGCGTGGTCGCCGCTGGGTCGCGGTGTGCTGACCGGCAAGTACCGCAGTGGGATCCCGGCCGACTCGCGCGCTGCCTCGCCGGTGCTCGAAAGCAATGTGGCGACGTATCTGGACCAGCACAGCCGCGGTGTGGTCGAGGCGGTCTGTCGGGCTGCGGAGGGTTTGGAGCTGTCCCCGCTGGAGGTGGCGCTGGCGTGGGTCCGCGACCGGCCCGGGGTGACCGCGGCGATCGTGGGCGCTCGTACGGCAGCCCAGTTGCGCGGCGCGCTCACCGCCGAGGACATCACCCTGCCGGCGGCGATCGTGACTGCGCTCGACGACGTGTCGGGGTCTGAGCTGCCGGACGCACCGGGTTGAGCGCGCCCAGTACGGGCGGACCAGAACGCGCCGCCGACCTGGTGCGGTGGCTGGTCGAACGGGCAGCGCTCGACGGCTCGACCTGCCTCGGCGCGGACGTGCTGGCTGCGGCCCTTCGGGGTGTCGGCGTCGCCGACCCGGCCCCCGGTGCACAGCTGGCCTTCGAGAGCGGCCGGGTGGCGGCGTTCGCCGAGGAGCGCCGCTTTGGTCACGTCGAGTGGGCCGAGCGCGAGGAACAAGTCGCTGAGGCACTGCACGGCCTGCTGCTCGATGGTGGCGACCAGGCCGTGCTGGTGGTGGACGCCCCCCGCGGCACCGACCCCGAGTCGGTGGTCACCCCACTGGTGAGCACCGTGGAGCACGGTGGCGGTCGGGTGGCCCGTACCCGGCCTGACCGGCTCGTCGAGCAGTTGCCGGTGATCGCCGAGGCCGATCTGGTGGTGGTGACACGCGCCGACCTGCTCGGTCTCGCTGCTGCTGGCCGGTTGGCCGACTCACTGCGTCCGGATGCCCGTCTTGTGCTGGTCGGCGATCCCGGGCTGCCACCCGCGGCGGGGCCGGGACAGGTGCTGCTCGACGTGGTCAGATCCGGTGCTGTGCCAGTGCTCGCGGCACCTGAGGTCGATGAAGCCGACCCGTTCGCCTTGCTCGTACGCAGTCTGCGCCAGGGAGTCCTGCCGTCACTCGACCCCGCTCAGCGCTCCGTCGTCGTCACACCGGCCGCGGACCCCGAGCAGGCAGTTCGCCGAGCAGCACAGCTGGTGATCAGCTCGGTGCCACGGGTGTTCGGCGTGCAGGCTGCAGACACTCTGGTGCTGGCGCCGCGTGCCGACGGTCACACGGGTGCGGTTGCGCTCGGCGCAGCTCTGGATGAGGCGAAGGTCGAGGTGCGCACCTGCGCCGAGGCGGCCGGTCGTCCCGCGGAGGCGATCGTGTTGGTGCTCGGGGCCGAGGCCGGCGGAACGCTCACCCGCGACCTGGTCATCGGTGCCGCCACGGAGGCTCGCCAGCACCTGTCGGTGGTGCACCAGGCAGGCCCCGCGCTCGCCGAGGCGGTGGCGACCCGGCCACACCGCGTCCGCCACACCCGCCTTGCCGACCTGCTCTCCCACCCCTGACCCCTACCCCCCGCGATCCGTCACTTCTGGCGCGCCGATCCGTCACTTCTGGCGCGCCGATCCGTCACTTCTGGCGGTCCGATCCGTCACTTCTGGCGCGCGCCGATCCGTCACTTCTGGCGGTTTGCCGGATGACGGACGGGCGACTCCACCTACTGCTGGATTCGTGCCGCGTCGGATCCGGCCTGCGCGATACGCGACCGAGTGAGCTTCTGGGTGATGATGATCGGTCTAGCGGGGAGCACCGCTATCTTCATGGCCTTGACCCAAGAGCAGCAGGTCAGCGCAATGCCGTGGTGGGCTTGGCACGGGGTGTGTTTCTCAGCATCGGGGCGGGAACCGTCTCGCAAGAACGGCTCCCGGCAGCGTCCGTCCGGCGCAAGCTGCTGGCGATTGCAGGAATGCTCGTGACGGTGCTCGCCGTCCTTGTCGCACTGCACCCGAGCCGGATCGCAGCCGGCCTGCATCCCGCTCGCGCTCGTCGCCAGGGTGCTGGGTGGCTTCGCCGGGGCACGGTACTGGTCCGCCGGAAACGAGAGGTCGTCGCCGACCGACTGAGCGGGTCTTCGTCTGGCAACCGGTTGCGTGGCAGCATGGGCGCTCCATGAGGGGTATCACCGCGGAGTACGAGTTTGAGCGCTTCTGGCTGCCGCGGTGGCAGTCGCGCAGCGCGGTCCGCAGGGTGCTCACCGA
>JACCYS010000132.1 GCA_013696365.1 Nocardioidaceae bacterium | reverse complement strand
CCCCACGCGAGGCGGTGTGGGCCTTCGCGGTCGACGCGGCAGCGCTCATCGCGGTCGTGCGTCTGGCGCGCCTGCGCTGGCGCTTCGTGGCTGCCCGCCTCGCGATCATCCTGCCTTTCATCACGTTTGCCTTCCTGATCCCGTTCATCGCCTCCGGCGAGCAGGTCGAGGTGTTCGGCGTCGGGGTCTCGCGGATCGGGCTGTGGGGCACCTTCAACATCGTCGCCAAAGCGACCCTGGGCGCCATGGTCAGCATCCTGCTGGCCGCCACCACCGAGGTCCCTCCGCTCCTGCGGGGCCTGGGCCGCCTGCGGGTGCCACCCACGCTCACGACCATCGCGGCATTCATGGTGCGCTACCTGGAGGTGTTGGCCGGGGAGCTTGGGCGCATGCGCACCGCGATGACCGCCCGCGGTTACGACCCTCGCTGGCTGTGGCAGGTCCGGCCGATCGCCTCCAGCGCCGGGGCTCTGTTCATCCGCTCCTAGGACCCACGCCGCGGTCGACGTACGACAGGTGCGTTTCGCCTACCCAGACGGGCACGAGGCACTGCACGGTGTCGACCTGCGCATCGAGCACGGCCAGCGCGTGGCGCTGCTCGGCCCCAACGGCGCCGGCAAGACCACGCTGGCGCTGCACCTGAACGGCATCCACAAACCGGACTCCGGCAGCGTCGAGATCGGCGGCCTCGAGGTGGTCGACGTCAACCTCGCCGAGGTCCGACGGCGCGTCGGGTTGGTGTTCCAGGACGCCAACGACCAACTCTTCATGCCGACCGTCCGTGAGGACGTCGCGTTCGGGCCAGCGAATCTCGGGCTGCGCGGTGACGAACTCGACGATCGGGTGGCCGCCGCGCTCGAGGCGGTCGACGCCGCGGGGCTCTGCGACCGCGCACCACACCACCTCAGCGGCGGGGAGCGCCGGCGGGTGGCGCTGGCCACGGTGCTGGCGATGCGCCCCGACGTGCTGGTGCTCGACGAGCCGACCTCAGGGCTGGACCCGGCAGGGCGCCGCGACCTCGTGTCGGTGCTGCGAGACCTGGCGATCACGCAACTGCAGATCACCCACGACCTGCCGTTCGCCCTGGAGCTGTGCGAACGGGCCGTCGTCGTCAGCGGCGGGAAGGTCGTCGCCGACGGCTCGACCGCCGACATCCTGGCCGACGAGGAGCTGCTCCACGCGCACCGTCTCGAGCTGCCGTTCGGATTCGACCCGCGCACGGTCCGGCCGAGCCAAACCGGGTGACGCTGGGCAGGTCCGACTGGACGGGGACGGGAGTGCGATTAGCCTGGACGAGACGGATCGACATCGACCGAGCGAGGAGCACATCCGTGACTGAGCAGCACCCGCACGAGGAGCCACACGCCCATGAGCACTCCCACGACGACTCGGTGCACGAGCACGCCCATGCCGAGCACGACCATGCGCACGTCGAGCACGAGCACGAGCACAGCCACGACGACGGGGTCACCCACGACCACGACCACGCGCACCAGCGAGAGCTGACCGACGACCACGGGCACGGCCACCCCTAGCGGCGGCGCAGCGCCGCCCCGGCCATGGCGGCGGCGATGACGGCGACGAGCAGTGCCGCCGCGCCCAGCCAGGTCCCCATGGCTCCTCGGCGCCCTCGGCGGCTTCTTCGATCCAGCGCACGGCGTCGTCGGAACCGGCCAGCCGTGCAGCCGGTCGAACCGGCGCGAGGGGACCTCGCCGAGGAGCTCGCCTTGCGCGGCCTTGTCGCCGACCTGGACCCAGGACGTCGGCACGCGTTCGTCCTGACCCAGGTCCTCGGCCTGTCATACGCGGACGCGGCCGTCGTGTGCGGCTGCCCGATCGGCACAATCCGATCCCGTGTCGCGCGGGCCCGCGAACAGCTCATCGTCGCGGCAACAGAAGGCGCGGCTCGCAAGAGATCAGTGCGCGGCCACCGCTCGTAGACGGCCGTCCGTCTATCGCCCCGCACATGGTTGACGCAGCAGCGGGCGACCTTGCGGGTCATGCCCGCCGGGGATCACGCGGCACCGCTCACGGTGAGGGGACAGGTCTGACCAGGCGTGGCACCCGTCTGGCACGCGGTACCGGACGGCGGGGCTGCTTGTGCTGCTGACCTGCGGTGATGCGGGGTGGGCGATACTGGGTTCGAACCAGTGACCTCCTCGGTGTGAACGAGGCGCTCTACCGCTGAGCCAATCGCCCGCTGCTGGGGGTTGGGGTCATCGCGAACCCCGCGCTGCCGCCTGGAAACCCTAGCGCATCGGTCGGACCGGTGACCTCGGGCGCGTACCGGCCTGGCTGGCCGGACTCGCCGCCCCGCTGGCCGGGCACGAAGCGGCTACCCTGGCCGCGGATGCGGCGTACGCGGGCGGAAGGGCACGGTGATCAGACGGTGATTTTCAGTCACGACACGGAGAACTCACTCGAGTGCCTCGTCGAGCTCATCAACAGCTCACCGGAGCTCGGCAGTGACGAGCAGCTACCGGATGTGGTCGCCCTGCGCGCGCTGGTGTCGCGGCACCGGGTCAGCGAGGTCGGGCCGCTCGACGACCGCGACCTGGCCGCCGTACATGCGCTGCGTGAGCGCCTCTACGCGATCTTCCTGTCCTCCTCCGAGCACGAGCTGGCCGCGCGGATCAACGCGATCATCACCGAGGCCCCGGTGCAGCCCCGGCTCACCG
>JACCYS010000129.1 GCA_013696365.1 Nocardioidaceae bacterium | reverse complement strand
TGCGGGCAAGACCAGCGTGGCGCACCGACTGGCAGAGCTGCTCGGGACCACCGCCCGGGACACCGACGCCGACATCGAGGGCTCGGCCGGCAGCAGTGTCTCCGAGATATTCGTCGATCACGGCGAGTCGTACTTTCGTGGGCTAGAGGCGGTGGCGGTGGCGCTGGCCCTGGCAGAACACGACGGTGTGCTCGCCCTTGGCGGTGGAGCCGTGCTTGACCCGGCCACTCGCGAGGCGCTGGCCCCGCACCGGGTCGTCCTGCTGGATGTCGGGTTGGCCGAGTCCGGTCGACGGGTTGGCCTCGGGGTGTCCCGCCCGCTGCTGCTAGGCAACGTGCGCGGCCAACTGAAAGCGCTGCTGGATGAGCGCCGACCGCTGTACCTCGACGTGGCCGACCATGTCGTCGGCACCGACGGCCGAGACGTCGACGAGGTCGCTGACGAGGTGCTCGCGTGGCTCACCCCGGCATCCCCGGCCGGCCCTTCGTGAGCGGGCCGCCGACCACGATCCGCGTCGCCACTGCCCGGCCGTACGACGTGGTTGTCGGTCATCGGCTGCTCGGCCGACTCCCCGGGCTGCTCGGTTCCGGCGTGCAGCGGGTCGCCGTGATGCATCCCGAGGCGCTCAAGGCCACCGGTGAAGCGGTGCGTGCCGACCTGGTCCAAGAGGGTTTCGAGGCGCACTGCCTGCAGGTGCCCAACGCCGAAGAGGCCAAGAGCGCGGACGTGGCCGCCTTCTGTTGGGCGGTCCTCGGACGCACCGGCTTCACCCGCAGCGACGCCATCGTCGGGGTCGGTGGGGGAGCCACGACCGACCTCGCCGGTTTCGTCGCTGCCACCTGGCTGCGGGGGGTGCGGGTCGTGCACCTGCCGACGACGGTGCTGGGCATGGTCGATGCGGCCGTCGGCGGCAAGACCGGCATCAACACCGCCGAGGGCAAGAACCTGGTCGGCGCCTTCCACGAGCCAGCCGGGGTGCTGTGTGACCTGGCGGTGCTGGAGTCGTTGCCGAGGCACGACGTGGTCTCCGGCCTTGCCGAGGTGGTCAAGTGCGGCTTCGTTGCCGATCCACCCATCCTGGAACTGATCGAAGCCGACCCGGACGCCGCCCGTGACCCAGCCTCACCGCTGCTACGGGAGCTCCTTGAGCGGGCCATCCGGGTCAAGGCGGCGGTGGTGTCCGCCGATCTACACGAGACCGGGTCTGGTCACGGCCCTGGTCACGGCCCTGGTCACGGCCCTGGGCGCGAGACGTTGAACTACGGGCACACCTTCGGCCACGCCGTCGAGCGGGTGGAGCGCTACGCCTTCCGGCACGGTGCGGCGGTCGCCATCGGCATGGTGTTCGTCGCCGAGCTGGCGAGGCTCGCCGGTCGCCTCGATGAGACCACTGCCGACCGGCACCGTGTCGTGCTCGAGCTGCTCGGGCTGCCGACCTCGTATCGCGGGGGCAGCTGGCCGCAACTGCTCGACGGCATGCTCGTCGACAAGAAGACCCGGGGCAACCAGTTGCGCTTCGTGGTGCTCGACGGGCTCGGCCGGCCGGGCATGCTGACCGGCCCGGACCCGGGGTTACTGGCCGGTGCCTACGCCGAGGTGAGTCGCTGAGGCAGCCGCGCGCTGACCTAGGCTGAGCGCATGCCCGCCGCGCCCGTTGCCGACGCGGTGGCGGTGCACGCCGCGAGACGACACCGGCTGCGTGCGTTGCTGATCGACTGCGCTGCGGACGCTGCGCTGGTCACGGACCTGATCAACGTGCGTTACCTGACCGGGTTCACCGGCTCGAACGCCGCCGTCCTCGTCCGCGCCGAGGAGCCGCCCGACGGTGACCTGTTCGCCACCGACGGCCGGTACGTCGATCAGGCGGCGACCCAGTGCCCGGACCTGCACCGGATCGTCACCAGATCACTGGTGGGCGACCTGTTGGGGCACTGCCACGGTGTGACCCGGCTGGCGGTGGAGACCCACACGATGAGTGTGGACACCCACAACGCCCTGCTTGCGCGGGCGGACATGCCGGTCGTGTCCCTGCGTCGGGGCGTCGAACGGTTGCGCGAGGTGAAGGACGACGTCGAGATCGACACGCTTGCCGATGCCTGCTCGCTGTCCACTAGCGCGTTGCAGGGTTTGTGGGCAGGTCCGCTGCTGGGACGAACCGAGCGCGAGATCGCCCGCGACCTCGAGGCACGGATGCTGGACCTCGGCGCCGAATGGATTGCCTTCGACACCATCGTCGCCAGCGGCCCGAACAGCGCCATCCCGCACCATCAGCCCACCGACAGGGTGGTCGAGGCCGGCGACCTGCTGAAGACCGACTTCGGGGCACGCGTCGACGGCTACCACGCCGACTGCACCCGTACTGTCGTCGTCGGTGTCGAACCCACCGGCTGGCAGCGAGAGATCCACGCGGCTGTGCAGGCCGCTCAATGGGCCGGCGTCGAGGCGATGACAGCCGGTGCGGCCGTCGCAGCGCCCGACGCTGCAGCCCGTCAGGTGCTGGCAGAGGCGGGGTGGCTGGAACGTTTCACCACCGGCATCGGTCATGGCGTCGGCTTGCAGATCCACGAGGACCCGTTCGTCGGGCCACGCAACCCCGGTAGGCTGCACGACCGCACCCCGGTGACGATGGAGCCCGGCATCTATCTGCCGGATCGTGGCGGGGTGCGCATTGAGGACACGCTCGTGGTAGGCGCGGGTGGGCCGCGCGTGCTCACCGACCTGCCGCGGGAGCTCCTCGTCGTCGGCTGACCCGCCGGGGAGACACGACTTGACGCGAGGCGACGCATGGCGACCACGAACGACTTGAAGAACGGCATGGTCCTCAACCTCGACGGCCAGCTCTGGTCGGTGTTGTGGTTCCAGCACCACAAGCCAGGCAAGGGCGGAGCGGTGGTACGCACCAAGCTCAAGTCCATCGCCTCGGGCAAGACGGTCGACAAGACGTTCAACGCCGACGTCAAGGTCGAGACGGCCAACGTCGACAAGCGCCAGATGCAGTACCTGTACAGCGATGGCGAGGCGTACGTGTTCATGGACGCAGAGACCTACGACCAGGTGCCGCTGGCGGACACGGTGGTCGGCGACGCGGCGAACTACCTGCTGGACAACCAGGACGCGATGGTCGCCATGCATGAGGGAACGCCGCTGTACCTGGAGCTTCCGGCCGCGGTCGAGCTCACCGTCGAGTACACCGAGCCAGGACTGCAAGGCGACCGCTCCAGCGGTGGCACCAAGCCGGCCCGGTTGGAGACCGGAGTCGACGTGGCGGTGCCGCTGTTCATCGCCACCGGCGAGAAGATCAAGGTCGACACCCGCGACGGCAGCTACCTCGGCCGCGTTAGCGGCTGACGGCAACGGCCAGGGGGGATCGCGTGGGAGCGCGCACGAAGGCACGCAAGCGGGCACTCGACCTCTGCTACGAGGCCGACCTGCGCGGGCTGCCGCTCGACGGGACCCTCGACCAGCATGTCGAGCGCCGGCGGGTGGGCGGTGAGCCAGTGCTCAACGACTACACCCTCGCGCTTGTCCGGGGCATCGTGGCAAACCAGAGCCGCATCGACGCGCTGCTGACGGAGCTGTCCGTCGCCTGGCCGCTGGACCGGATGCCGGCCGTCGACCGCAACCTGCTGCGTCTGGGTGCCTACGAAGTGCTGTTGGTCGACGATGTGCCCGACGCGGTGGCGATCAGTGAGGCGGTCCAACTGGCCCGCGAGCTGTCCACCGAGGAGTCACCACAGTTCGTCAACGGGGTGCTCGCGCGGGTCGCTGAGCGCCGACCGTCGGTCACTGCCTGACCGCCCCAGTGAGCGGTCGAACGCTGCCAACGTTGCGTGCTCGGTGCACATTTCCGGCCTCTCCAACGTCACATCATGATTACGTCTGCGCCGCAGCGCCCGCAAGGACTCCCCACGCGTGCCGCAGTGGCGTACAGTCCCCCTACTGTACTGGACCGCCAACGACCTCGTGACCTGGGGGAATCAGCAAAGCCCCACCGACCCGGTTGAGCCGACAGCCAGAAGGGCAGTGCCTGCGTGAACGGTCTCCCGTTCTTTGAGTACGTCAACCTGTTCCGTGACGATCTCATCTTTGCCACCCAAAAACACCTGCTGGTGTCGCTGTACACACTGCTGATCGCCACGATCCTCGGGATCGGGCTCGGCATGCTGGTCTATCGCAGCCAGACATTCGCGACGGCCTCGATTGGCACCCTGGCGATCGGCTTCACGATCCCGAGCATCGCGCTGTTCGGCCTGCTGGTGCCCATCCTCGGCACCGGACTGCCCGTCGGCTTCCCGGTGCTTACGATGTACGGGTTGCTACCGATCCTGCGCAACACCATCGTGGGCCTGAACAGCGTCGACAAGGCAACCCTGGACGCCGCCCGCGGCATAGGGATGGGCCGGCTGCGGATGCTGTGGCAGATCGAGATGCCCTTGGC
>JACCYS010000110.1 GCA_013696365.1 Nocardioidaceae bacterium | reverse complement strand
CAGATGTGGCGGCGGCATAGACTCGTGCGACTGCGCCGCGGTGATCGACAACACGGAGGACGTTCGACGATGGGTCTGCTCGATGGCATCGCCGGTCCGGGCGACCTGCGGACCCTCAGCGATGCCGAGCTCGACGACCTCGCCGAGGAGATCCGTGAGCGCATCGTGTCCGCCGTCGCGCACCACGGTGGCCACCTCGGCCCCAACCTCGGCGTGGTGGAGCTGACGCTGGCGCTGCATCGGGTGTTCGACTCGCCACGTGACCGGGTGCTGTTCGACACCGGCCACCAGGCGTACGTGCACAAGATGGTCACCGGCCGGGCGGCGGCCTTCGACCGGTTGCGGCAGCAGGGCGGACTTTCCGGTTATCCGAGTCGGGAGGAGTCCGACCACGACACGATCGAGAACTCACACGCCTCGACGTCGTTGTCCTATGCCGACGGACTCGCCAAGGCGTACGCGGTGCGTGGAGTCGACCGGCACGTCGTCGCGGTCATCGGTGACGGGGCGCTGACCGGCGGGATGGCCTGGGAGGCGCTGAACACCATCGCCGCGGGCAAGGATCGCCCGCTGGTGGTGGTGGTCAACGACAACGGCCGCTCCTATGCGCCGACCGCTGGGGGGCTGGCCGCTCGGCTGGCCGAGACACGCACCAACCCCCGCTACGAGACCACCCTGAACAGCATCAAGGGGCGGCTCAACCGCGTCCGGTTCGTGGGCCCGCCGACCTATGGCGCCTTGCACGCGGTCAAGCGCGGGCTTAAGGACGCGATCGCCCCGCAGGGGTTGTTCGAGGATCTCGGCCTCAAGTACGTCGGCCCGGTTGATGGCCATGACCGCAAGGCGGTCGAGCGCGCTCTCGACTTGGCGAAGAAGTTTGGCGGGCCTGTGCTGGTCCATGTGGTGACCGAGAAGGGGCACGGCTATGCGCGGGCGGTGGCGCACGAGGTCGACCAGATGCACCAGTCGTACCCGTTCGATCCGGATACCGGCGAGTCGCTGGCGACCCCGGTCACCACCTGGACGCACGTCTTCCGGGACGAGATCGCGGTGCTCGCCGCCGAGCGCGACGACATCGTCGGTGTCACTGCCGCGATGCTTCAGCCGACCGGCCTGGACGCCTTCGCGGACAAGTTTCCCGACCGGGTTTACGACGTGGGCATCGCCGAGCAGCACGCCGTCACCAGCGCCGCCGGGCTGGCTCTTGGCGGGGTGCACCCGGTGGTCGCGATCTATGCGACGTTCCTCAACCGGGCCTTCGACCAGACCCTGCTCGACGTGGCCCTGCACGGGTGTGGGGTGACCTTCGTGCTGGACCGCGCTGGTCTCACGGGAGAGGACGGGCCGTCGCACAACGGCATGTGGGACCTGTCGCTGCTCGCAGTGGTCCCATCCATGCGGGTGGCCGCACCTCGCGACGGCAGCCGCCTGCGCGAGCTGCTGCGGGAGGCGGTTGCGGTCGACGACGCGCCCACCGCGGTGCGCTTCCCCAAGGGTGCCGTCCCGGCTGACCTGGACCCCATTGACAACGTCGACGGTGTCGACGTGTTGGTGCGCCCCGCGACGGTCGAGCAGGGTCGCCGGGTGCTGATCGTCGCCGCGGGAGCAATGGCGCATGTTGCGGTGGAGGCGGCCGAGCTGCTCGGTGCGTCGGACGAACCCGCGACGGTCACCGTGGTCGACCCGCGATGGGTGCTGCCCGTTGCTCCGCTGCTGATCGACCTTGCTCGCGACCATGATCTGGTCGTCACTGTGGAGGACAACGGCCGCGCCGGTGGCTTTGGGTCGGCCGTGTGCTCCGCGCTGGTCGACGCCGAGGTCGACACACCCGTCGTGGTCCGGGCGGTGCCGCAACAGTTCCACGCCCATGCCAAGCCGGCAGTCCTCCGTGAGCGCGCCGGTCTGAGCCCGCGGGGGGTCGCCGACGCGGTCAGCGAATGGTTGTCCAGGCACTCCTAGCAAACGACGAGAGGCAGGATCGGCCCGACCGAGGATCGACCCGACCGCACTCGGGCGCAGCGGAATGCGCGCGTGCGTGCGGCGGTTAGCAGGAGACGATGGACATGAAGCGATGGCGCCGCCAAAGCCAGCCCAGTGAGCCCACCCCGCCTACCGCCGGACCGGACAACAACCTGCTCGAGATGGTCGGCGAACCGCCGGAGCGCGGGCTGGTGCTGATGCATGCGCTAGACGGCTTTTTGTCGGCAGGACAGGCTGGGCGACTCGCCGCAGACCACCTGATGGGCGATGAGGCGAGTGCAACTGGCGAGCTCACCGAGGTGAGCGACAGCGTCCAACCCCGGCCCCGATCGGGTTCATCGGGGGGCCGGATGAACGTGGTGGCGAACTTCGACGTCGACACCCTTTTTGACTATCGTGCGCGCCGCCCGGCGCTGGCCTTCGACGGCGACCACTACGCCACCTACGACGCTCCTCGGCTGGAGGTGCGCCGGCTGACCGACGCGGCGGACACCCCGTATCTGCTGTTGACCGGGCCCGAGCCCGACTACCGCTGGGAGGGGTTCACTGTTGCCGTGCAGCAGCTGGTGGACCAGCTCGGGGTGCGCCTGGTGGTCGGTCTTGGTGCGGTCCCGATGGGGGTGCCGCACACCCGTCCGGTGGTGCTGACCGCACACGCAACTCGAAGTGACCTCGTCGACCGACCTAACATCTGGACGGGGCGCCTGACGGTGCCGGCCAGCGCGCAGGCGCTGCTCGAGCTGCGGCTGGGGGAGGCCGGTCAAGACGCGATGGGCTACGTCGCACACGTGCCGCATTATGTGTCCGCCGTAGAGTTTCCGGCGGCCTCGGTAGCACTGCTGGAAGCCGCCGGGGCAGCGGCGGGCCTCACCTTTGACCTGGACGCGTTGCGAGCAGCGGCCCGGTCCACCGTCGCCGAGGTGGACCGGCAGGTCGCCGAGCAGGACGGGCACGAGGTGCTGACCGCGCTGGAGGAGCAGTACGACGCCTTCTCCCGCGGGGCCGGGCAGTCGATGCTGGCGCACGATGAGGACCTGCCGTCGGCGGACCAGCTCGGCCGGCAGTTCGAGCAGTTCTTGGCGGGGCTGGACCGGCGCGAGGGACGCGACTGACGGCCCAGTCGGCGGCCCAGTCGGCGGCTCAGCCGTCAGTGGCCGCCAGCACCTCGGCGAGTCGGTCGAGCAACTGCTCCAAGGACTCCTCAAACTCGGTGACCGAGTGGTCCTCGGACAGCGCATCACTCAGCCGCGCCACATTCGGATAGTTGTCCAGGCCGGGGGTGGACCCGCTTGGCGGGTCCACCAGATCCATCGGGCCGACGGCTGCCCCCATCGTGGACACCTCGAGCAACAGGTGCCCCAACAAGAAGCTGGTGAACGCTCGGTAGGCGGCCACCGCCATCTCGTCGGAGAACCCCTCCCGGTGCAGGCCGTCCAGGAACAACTCCACGAACTTCAAGCTGCGCACCGGTGGCCGGATCCACGGCGCCTCGGTCGGATGCGAGGCGACCAGCGGGAAGATGTGCGGGTGGGCCAGTGCGACCCGCCGGAAGCCGTGCGCGAGCCGCTGCACGAAGTCCTGCCAGCCGTGCTCGGGTGCGACGACCATGTCGGGGTCTTGTTCCACCTCGGCGATCACGTGCTCGACGATCGCCGCGAGCAACTCGTCCCGCCCAGAGATATAGCGGTACAACGACATGGCCTCGACGCCCAGGTCAGCTCCAAGACGACGCATGGTCAGCCCGGTGAGGCCATGCGAGTCCACGTAGTCGATGCCGGCGGCGACTATCCGGCTCCGATCGAGGGGAACGCGTTCCGAGGGCACCTCGCGGCCGTCCACGACGGCCGTGTCGGCGTCCAGGGAGGGCTGGTCGTCAGGTCCTATGAGTGGCATGGTGCTGGCACCTCCGGGATTGCTGACGCCAAGTATGGTCGATACGAAACGCTGATGGCCCCACGGTTCGTGCAACCGCGGGGCCATCCGTGCCTGTCAAAGGCAGACGTCAGCGCTGGTAGGGGTCATCCGTCGTGGTGCCGTACTGCGTGCTCCCACCGGTGTAGTCCGGCTCGGAAGACGAGTACGTCGTGGTGTCGTACGACGAGCTGTCGTCCTGCATCGACGACTGAGCCTGCTGTGCCTGTTGCTCGCCACGCTCCTTGCCGGCAGCGACGTCGGCCTTCATCTGCTCCTTGTTGCGCTGGCCAGCGTCATAGGCGTCCTCGAGCATCTTCTGCGCGACAGGACGACCGCCGAGACCGAACGCCAGAGCGAGGCCCAGTGCGATCGCACCGATGGTTGCCGCGAACGCGATGCGCACGATCTCGGGGGCGATGTTGAGCTGCTCCAGGATCATGAACAGGGCGATCACCATGATCAGCGCAGGCAGCACCGATGCCACGATCTTGCCGGTGGGGGTGTCGCCCATCACCTTGGCAACCCCGGCTGCGATGGCGCCGGAGACCGGGCAGCGATCAGGAAGATCACGATCGCCACGATGATGTTCGGCAGGTAGGCCAGCACGTCGTTCATGAAGCCGGTCAACGCCGGGATCTGCAGCGTGCCGATGGCGGTGAACAGGAAGAAGATGAAA
>JACCYS010000099.1 GCA_013696365.1 Nocardioidaceae bacterium | reverse complement strand
AGCCAGCTGTCCAGCTGTGCAGTGTCGATAATCAGCGGAGGAGCGGTGCGCAGCACCGACGGGGTGCAGTCGTTGACGATGAAGCCGGCGTCCAGGGCCAGCCTGGACGCGCGCCCAGCCACGTCTGATGCCAGCACGGTCGCGGTCAGCAGACCCCGACCGCGCACCGCCGCGACCAGCGGATGGTCAAGCTGACCGAGTGCTGCGACCAGGTACTCGCCGGCTTTGGTGACGTGCTCCAGCAGGCCCTCCGATTCGATCGTCGACAACACCGCCAAGGCACCCGCCGTCGCGACCGGGTTGCCACCGAACGTCGTGCCGTGCTGGCCGGGCTGCAGCAGGTCGGCGGCACCGTCGAGGCCGATGCAGGCGCCGATCGGCAGACCGCCCCCAAGACCCTTGGCGAGCGTCACCACATCGGGCCGCAGCAGGTCCGCTTGATGGGCGAACCACTCCCCCGTACGCCCGACTCCGGTCTGCACCTCGTCCAGCCACAACAAGGCGCCGTGCCTGCGGGTGATGTCGCGAGCGGCCTGCAGATACCCCGCAGGCGGGATCACCACGCCGGCCTCACCCTGGATCGGCTCCAGCACCACCGCTGCTGTGGTGTCGTCGACCGCGGACCGCAGGGCTGCGGTGTCGCCGTAGGGCACGAAGTGCACGTCCCCGGGCAGTGGCTCGAAGGGAGTGCGGTACGCGGCCCTCGAGGTCAGCGCCAGCGCACCCATCGTGCGGCCGTGGAATGAGCCCTCCGCGGCGACCACGCGGGTCCGTCCGGTGCGGCGGGTGAGCTTGAGCGCCGCCTCGTTGGCCTCGGTTCCCGAGTTGGTGAAGAACACCTTGCCGTTGCCGCCGAGCAGGTCGACAAGCCTCTCGGCGAGCTCGACCTGCGGCCTGCTGGCGAAGAAGTTGGACACATGGCCAAGCGTTGCGAGCTGCGTGTTGACCGCCTGCAGCACGGCCGGGTGGGCATGTCCGAGGGCGTTCACCGCGATGCCGCCCAGCAGGTCGAGGTAGCAGCGGCCGTCCTCGTCCCACACCTGACAGCCCTGGCCACGGACCAGCTCGCGTCGTGGGGGGCCGAAGGTGTTCATCACGGCTTTGGTGTGCCGCTGCGCCAGCATGCTCACGACAGCCCTCCTGATCCGGGCTGCTCTGGCTCGTCCGGCAACACCATCGTGCCGATCCCCTCGTCGGTGAAGATCTCCAACAAGACCGCATGCGGCACCCGCCCATCGAGCACGTGCGCACGTGGCACGCCCCCTCGAACGGCCCGCAGGCAGGCACCCATCTTCGGAATCATCCCGGTGGCCAGGTCGGGCAACAGCTCGCCGAGCTCGCTCGCACGGATCTGGCTGATCACCTCGTCGCTAGCCGGCCAGTCCGCGTACAGGCCCTCGACGTCGGTCAGCACCACCAGCTTGTGCGCTCCAAGTGCGACGGCGAGGCTGGCTGCGGCGGTGTCGGCGTTGACGTTGTGCACCTGGCCGTCGGTATCGGGGGCCACGCTGGACACCACCGGAATGCGGCCGGCGTCGATCAGGTCGAGCACCGAGACCGCGCGGACATCGACCACGTCGCCGACGAGGCCGATGTCGACGACCTCGCCGTCCACCAGGGCGCCGGTGCGGGCAGCGGTGAACAAACCGGCGTCCTCGCCGCTCAGCCCGACGGCGAGCGGCCCGTGCTGGTTCAGCAGTCCGACCAGCTCACGCCCGACCTGGCCCACCAGCACCATCCGGACGACGTCCATCGCCTCTGGGGTGGTCACCCGCAACCCGCCGCGAAATGTCGACTCGATGCCGAGGCGACCGAGCATGGTGGAGATCTGTGGACCCCCGCCATGGACCACCACCGGTCGAAGCCCCGCATAGCGCAGGAAGACGATGTCGCGGGCGAATGCCTCACGCAGGGTCTCATCCGACATCGCGTGCCCGCCGTACTTGACGACGACGATGCTGCCGTGCAGCTGCTCAAGCCACGGCAGGGCCTCAGCCAGGGTCGCGGCTCTGGCGATGGCCTTGTTGCGGTCGCGGACGGCCGTACTGTTCGGCGGGCTCATGTGGAGTACGCCGAGTTCTCGTGCACGTAGCCGTGCGTCAGGTCGTTGGTCCACACCGTGGCCGACTCGGCGCCCGCCTTTAGGTCGATGACCACGTCGACCCGGCGACCGGTGAGGTCAACCCGGTCGGGGCCCGCGGCTGGGGTGCTCGCCACGCAGACCGGGACACCGTTCAGGCTGACGTCCAGGTTGAGCGGGTCGAACGCGGCCGCCGTGGTGCCGACTGATGCCAGCACCCGTCCCCAGTTGGGGTCACGACCGAAGACAGCGGCTTTGAACAGGTTGCTGCGCGCGACTGCCCGGCCCACCTCGACAGCGTCGCCCTCGGTGGCGGCCCCGCAGACCTCGATAGTGATCTCGTGCTCAGCTCCCTCCGCGTCGGCCAGCAACTGTTGTGCCAGGTCGTGACACACCGTGTGCACGGCGGCGGCGAAGGTCTCGTACGGCGGGGACACTCCGGAAGCCCCGCTGGCCAACAACAGCACCTGGTCGTTGGTGGACATGCAGCCGTCGGAGTCCAGCCGGTCGAAGGTGCTGCGGGTGGCAGCGCGCAGCGCCCGGTCACAGGTGGCTGCGTCGACCTCGGCGTCGGTCGTCAGCACCACCAGCATCGTCGCGAGTGCCGGCGCGAGCATGCCGGCCCCCTTGGCCATCCCGCCAACAGCGAACCCGTCGCCGCCGGCGGCGGTCTGCTTGCTGACGCTGTCGGTGGTCAAGATGGCTTTGGCCGCCTGCTCACCGTCGGCGCCGAGGGCGGCCACGGCGGCGCGGGCACCGGCGAGCATTGCGTTGCGGTCATGCAGGTGGCCGATCAGCCCGGTGCTGCACACCTGTACGTCGATGGCGCCGATGCCCAGGTCATCGGCAACGGTCTCGGCCGTTGCATGGGTCAGCTGGAAGCCGGGCGCGCCGGTGTAGCAGTTGGCACCGCCCGCGTTCACGATCACCGCCCTCGCGACGCCGTCGGACACCGCCGCCTTGCTCCACCGCACCGGGTGTGCCACGCACCGGTTGGTGGTGAACACTGCCGCCGCGGCGGCCTGCGGACCGTCGTTGACCACCAGTGCGACATCCGGACCTCCCCCGCTGCGTAGCCCGGCAGCGACCCCGGCGGCGCGGAACCCCGCGGCTGCGGTGACGCTCACGGTGCAACCCCGACCGTCGTCAGACCGGCCGCCTCGGGCTGGCCGAGAGCGAGGTTCATGCACTGCACTGCGGCGCCGGCTGTGCCCTTGGTGAGGTTGTCCACCGCGCCGACGACGACCAGTCGTCCACTGCGCTGGTCGGTGGTCACCTGCAGGTGCACCGCATTCGATCCGATCACCGACTGGGTCTGCGGCCACGAGTCCTCGGCCAGCAGGTGCACGAACGGCTCGTCGGCATAGGTCTTCTCGTACGCCGCGCGGACGTCTGCAACCCCGACGTCGGGATGCAACCGTGCGGTACACGTGGCGAGGATGCCGCGTGCCATCGGCGCCAGGAGGGGAGTGAACGACACGGTGACGGCGCCTCGATCGGCGTCACCGCCGGCGGCAGACGCCAGGTTCTGCTCGATCTCAGGGGTGTGCCGGTGGAGGCCGCCGACCGCGTATGCAGTCGCCGAGCCCAGCACCTCTGCGCCCATCAGATGTGCCTTGGCGGCCCGACCAGCTCCGGACAGCCCGGACACCGCAACCACGCCCAGGTCGCTGACGTCCACCATCCCGCTGGCAACCGCGGGCAGCAGCGCCAGTGTTGCCACCGTCGGGTAGCAGCCGGGCACTGCAATCCGGCGAGTGCGCCTGAGCCTTTCGCGCTGCCCGGGCAGCTCGGGCAGCCCATACGGCCAGCTGCCGGCGTACTTGCCGCCGTAGAAGGCGCGCCAGGCGTCGGGGTCCGTGAGCCGGAAGTCGGCACCGCAGTCGACGACCAGCGTGTCCTCGGAGAGCTGGGCGGCCAACCGGGCGGACTCCCCGTGCGGCAGAGCCAACACCACCGCATCGTGGCCGGACAGGATATGCGGCTCGGTGGGCTGCAGCGTCCGCTCGGCCAGCGGGACCAGGTGCGGATGATGCGATCCGACGGTGCTTCCTGCGCTCGCCGCTGCTGTCACTGCGCCTACCTGGAAGGTCGG
>JACCYS010000044.1 GCA_013696365.1 Nocardioidaceae bacterium | reverse complement strand
GTCGCGGTGCCTGACCGGCTGATAGCGGGTCACTGGCGGATGCTGCACGGCGACGAGGTCGGCGTGCTGCTGGCCGACGCCGTGCTGGCCTCGGGACGCCACGGGGCGTACGCCGCCACAATCGTCTCCAGCTCGCTGCTTGGCCGGCTGGTGACCGAACACGCAGACACCGGTGCCGCGGTCCGACACGAGGAGACGCTGACCGGTTTCAAGTGGCTGACCAAGGTCGACGGGCTCGCCTACGCCTACGAGGAGGCGCTGGGCTACTGCGTCGCGCCCGACCTGGTGCGCGACAAGGACGGCATCAGCGCGACCTTGCTGATCTGCGACCTCGCCGCCCGGTTGGCAGCCGACGGCCATACGTTGGTCGACCGGCTCGACGAGATCGCCGCCCGACACGGGCTGCACGCCACCGACCAGCTCTCCGTACGCGTCCATGACCTGTCCTTGATCTCGGACGCGATGACGCGGCTGCGGGCTGAGCCGCCGCAGGTGCTGGGCGGATTGGCCGTGCAGCGGGTTGACGACCTGGCGGACGGCTCGGTGGAGACGACCGGCCTGGCGCCGACCGACGGGATGCGGCTCATGCTGGCCGAGCGCGGCCGGGTGGTGGTGCGACCGTCTGGAACCGAGCCCAAGCTGAAGGCGTACCTGGAGGTGGTGGTGCCGGTGGAGCGCGACACCGACGGCACCGGGGACATCACCGAGACAGTGCAGGCGGCGCGCATCGCCGCCGCCGGCCGCCTCGACGCGATCAAGACTGACCTCGCCGCCCACCTCCGCCTCTAGCGGCCGTTCCGGCGGCCTCGGCGCACCTTCCCGAGGGACTCTTAGACTGCGGACGTGACGACGCTGTTATCGGAGGCCACCGGATCGGAGTCCGCGCTGCGCCGGTTCCTGTCTGGGCTGCCCGGCGTCGACCAGGTCGGCGCCGAGGGCCGCGCCGCCACCCTCGCGACCCGCTCGATCAAGACCACCGCCAAGGCGTATGCCCTCGACCTGGCCATCTCGATGGTCGACCTCACCACACTCGAGGGTGCCGACACGCCCGGCAAGGTACGGGCGCTCGCCGCCAAGGCATTGCGACCCGACCCCACCGACCCCAGCTGCCCGGCCGCGGCGGCCGTCTGCGTCTATCCCGACCTGGCCGCAACCGCCCGCGCGGTGGTCGGTGACCGGCTGCATGTCGCGAGCGTCGCCGCCGCGTTCCCGTCCGGCCGCTCGTCGCTCGAGGTCAAGCTGCGCGAGGTCGCCGACGCGACAGCCGCCGGTGCCGACGAGATCGACATGGTCATCGACCGTGGCGCGTTCCTCACCGGCCGGGTACAGCAGGTCTTCGACGAGATCGTGGCGGTCAAGCAGGCCTGCGGGCCGGCGCACCTCAAGGTGATCCTCGAGACCGGCGAGCTGGCGACGTACGACAACGTGCGGCGGGCGTCGTGGCTGGCGATGCTGGCCGGAGCCGACTTCATCAAGACCTCCACCGGCAAGGTGCAGCCGGCGGCCACCCTGCCGGTGACGATGGTGATGCTCGAGGCGGTGCGCGACTTCCGCGCCGCCACCGGGCGGCAGGTCGGGGTCAAGCCCGCCGGCGGCTTCCGCAGCGCCAAGGACGCGGTACGCCACCTGGTGGTGATCAACGAGGTCGCCGGGCCGGACTGGCTCGACCCCGACTGGTTCCGCATCGGTGCCTCCAGTCTGTTGAACGACCTGCTGCTGCAGCGGCAGAAGATGGCGACCGGCGCCTACTCGGGCCCCGACTACGTGAGTTTGGACTGAGGCGGGCGATGACCGGCAAGACCTTCGAGTACGCACCGGCGCCGGAGTCGCGCGCGGTCGTCGACCTGGCCAGCTCGTACGGGCTGTTCATCGGCGGGGAGTTCACCGCCGGCGCCGGCTCGGCCACCTTCAAGACGATCAATCCGGCGACCGAGGAGGTGCTGGCCGAGGTCACCGAGGCCGGCGAGGCCGACGTCGACCGGGCGGTGGCCGCGGCCCGCCGGGCGTACGAGCGGGTGTGGGGCCCGATGCCGGGGCGGGAGCGCGCCAAGTACCTGTTCCGGATCGCGCGCATCGTGCAGGAGCGTTCCCGCGAGCTGGCGGTCGCGGAGAGCCTCGACAACGGCAAACCCATCCGCGAGAGCCGCGACGGCGACCTGCCGCTGGTCGCTGCGTGGTTCTTCTACTACGCCGGGTGGGCCGACAAGCTCGAGCACGCCGGGCTCGGCACCGAGCCGCGGGCGCTCGGGGTGGCCGGCCAGGTGATCCCGTGGAACTTCCCGCTGATGATGCTCGCCTGGAAGATCGCCCCCGCACTGGCGACCGGCAACACCGTGGTGCTCAAGCCGGCGGAGACGACCCCGCTGACCGCGCTGCTGTTCGCCGAGATCTGCCAGCAGGCCGACCTGCCGGCCGGTGTCGTCAACATCGTCACCGGCGCCGGCCCCACCGGGCAGGCGCTGGTCACCCACGCGGGTGTGGACAAGGTCGCCTTCACCGGATCGACCGCGGTCGGTCGCGGCATCGCCCGCAGCCTCGCCGGCACCGACAAACGGCTGACGCTGGAGCTCGGCGGCAAGGCGGCCAACGTGGTGTTCGACGACGCGCCGCTCGACCAGGCGGTCGAGGGCATCGTCAACGGCATCTTTTTCAACCAAGGACACGTGTGCTGCGCCGGGTCGCGGCTGCTGGTGCAGGAGTCGGTGGCCGACGAGGTGCTGGAGCGGCTCAAGGCCCGGATGACCACGCTGCGGGTGGGGGATCCGCTGGACAAGAACACCGACGTCGGCGCGATCAACTCCGCAGCTCAGCTGGCCCGCATCCGCACGCTCTCCGACACCGGTGACGCCGAGGGTGCCGAGCGGTGGTCGGCGCCGTGCACGCTGCCCGACCACGGCTTCTGGTTCGCCCCCACGATCTTCACCGGCGTCACCCAGGCGCACCGCATCGCGCGGGAGGAGATCTTCGGGCCGGTGCTGTCGGTGCTGACCTTCCGCACCCCAGCCGAGGCGGTCGCCAAGGCCAACAACACCCCGTACGGGCTGTCGGCAGGCGTCTGGACCGAAAAGGGGTCGCGCATCTTGTGGATGGCCGAGCAGCTGCGGGCGGGGGTGGTGTGGGCGAACACGTTCAACAAGTTCGACCCGGCCAGCCCGTTCGGCGGCTACAAGGAGTCCGGCTACGGCCGGGAGGGCGGCCGGCACGGGTTGGCGGGGTACCTGCGATGAGCGGCTCCGAGCGGGTCGAGGTGCGCAAGACCTACAAGCTGTACGTCGGTGGCGCATTCCCTCGCAGCGAGTCGGGGCGGTCATACGTGGTCAGCGACTCGCGCGGGCGCTTCCTGGCCAACGCGGCGCAGGCCAGCCGCAAGGACGGCCGTGACGCGGTCGTCGCGGCGCGCAAGGCGCAGCCGGGTTGGGCCGGCCGCACTCCGTACAACCGCGGGCAGGTGCTGTACCGGGCGGCCGAGGTGATGGAGGACCGTCGCGAGCAGTTCGTCGAGCAGCTGCGGGCAGCGGAGGGGGTCGGGCAACGCAAGGCCGACACGTTTGTCGACGCCGTGATCGACCGGTGGGTCTGGTACGCCGGATGGGCCGACAAGGTCGCCCAGGTTCTGGGTGGCGCCAACCCGGTCGCGGGGCCGTACTTCAACCTGTCGGTGCCCGAGCCGACCGGGGTCGTCGCCGTCGTCGCGCCGGCCGGACCGCTGCTGGGCCTGGTCTCGGTCGTTGCCCCGGCGATCGCTACCGGCAACACCGTGGTCGTGATCGCCAGCCAGCCGCACCCGCTGCCTGCCGTCACGCTGGGCGAGGTGCTGGCGACCTCCGACCTGCCCGGCGGGGTCGTGAACATCCTCACCGGCTCGGCGGCCGAGATCGCGCCCTGGTTGGCGTCGCACCGCGATGTCGACGCGCTCGACCTGACGGGCGTCGACGTCGACGGCGACGCCGGTGAGCTGGCGCGTGACCTGGAGGCTGCGGCGGCCGAGACGCTGACCCGCGTACGCCGGCCCGAGCCTGGCGCCGACTGGTTGGCGACGCCGGGGCTGGACCGGCTGAGCTGGACGCTGGAAACCAAGACCGTGTGGCATCCGATCGGGATATGAGGCGCCGTCACCCACCCTGGTCAAGGGCGGTAGGCGGCCCGCCGAACTCACTGCTGTGCCGGGAGAATGCGTATGGGGCACCGCGCTCCGGTCGATTTTGCAAGGCGTTGATCCGCGGTGAGTAGGTGACAGCCAAGAGCTTCGGCGAGCGCGACGTAGGTGGCGTCATAGGCAGTGACGTTGGCGCGCAGTTCGTACACCCGACGCAACAACCGCAGTGTGGGGACTCATTCGAAATCCAGCCGCTGCAGGTCCGTGACTGCGGCGTCGAAGCGCTCGTCAGAGATGGCCTGCGCCAGCCAGCGCTTGCGCAGCACCGCCACCGCCTCGACATCGATCAGATCCGGCGCCGCCAGGTCGCCAGCAGCCAGGAGCTCTTTCCGGGCGATGTGCCCATCATCCTCATCGTCACCAAGGGCGTTGGCCAGCACCGAAGCGTCGACGACGATCACCGGCGTGCGCGCTCGTCACCGAGATCCTCGACTGCTTGGCGCAACCCGACCCGGCCCCCGCGACGGGTCTCGACCTCTGCGAGCACGTCGCTGAGCTGCTGCCGTTCGGCCAGCTGACGCAGTTCGGAGGTCAGGTACTGCTGGAGCGACTGGTTGCGCTGTTCGGCCTTGGGCTGCGGGTCAAGTCCGATGACCATGTTCAGCACGCGGCAGGATCGTCAAGCCGCCCCCGCCACGGCGCGCTCCGTTTGACGATCCCCCGGCGCCTCGAGCTCGCACTGCCGTTCGAGAGTCTGGCTGCAGGAGGCTGGCCGGCAGCACCCCGATAAGGTCGGGCGCCATGCGTACCTTCTCCTCCCCCGCAGACACCCTGACCGCCATCGGCGACGAGTTGGAGCCGGGGCCGTGGCTCGAGGTCACACAAGAGCGCGTGGACGCCTTCGCGGATGCGACCGGCGATCACCAGTGGATCCACGTCGACGTCGAACGGGCCACGGCCGGACCTTTCGGCGGGACCATCGCGCACGGCTACCTGACGCTGTCGCTGCTCCCG